>NZ_JBFUGK010000055.1:0-23144 GCF_056402935.1 Polaromonas sp. P3_B1 | reverse complement strand
CAGGCTGCCCCGTAGCGAAGCGAAGGGGACGCAGACACCAGGGTCGCCTTTTCTTTTGCTTACTTTTCTTTTGGCGAAGCAAAAGAAAAGTGAGTTGCCGCCGGGCAACCCCCGGCCAGCTGAACTAAAAAGAGGAAGGAGGAGGTAGAAAGAGGAGAGCGCGCCGCCGGAGCAAGACCCGGCAAATCAGGTCGGGATGTAGTACCCGCGTTGCACCGCATAAGCCGTAATCTCCGCCGCGTTCCGCAAGGAAAACTTCTCCATCAAATTTTGCCGATGCGTCCGCACCGTGAGCACGCTGATGAGCAGCAGCTCGGCGATCTCGCGGTTGCTCAAGCCACGCGCCACCAGCGACATGATTTCGCGTTCGCGCGGCGTGGCAACCAGGGTGTCGCCGGCCTGGTCGGCTCGCGCCGCACGCGGCAGGAAAGCGGCGGCGATGTTGCGGCTGACGTATTGCCGCCCGGCCAGCACGGCGTGCACGGCCTGCAGCAGTTCGGCGCTGTCCTCGCTCTTGTGCACATAGCCGTCGGCCCCGGCCGCCAGCGCCTGCCTGACGGAGCCGGCTTGCAGATCACCGGTCAGCACCAACACCTTGACGGCTTCGCCGAACCCGGCCTTGAGGACAGCGGCGATCTCGACGCCGTGCAGGCCGGGCAGGCCCAGGTCCAGCAGCAAAAGATGAGGGCTGAAGCGGCGCACCAGGGCTTCCACGGCGGCGCCGTCGCCGGTTTCCGCGACGACCTCGAAGCCGGGCTGGGTGGACAGCAGCATCTTCAGGCCGTCGCGCATCAGCGCATGGTCTTCGGCCAGAATGATCCGGGTGGGGCCGGTGATGGATGTCGTGGAGGTCGTGGACGTCATGGAGGTCATGGGGGTGCTCATTGAAAGGTTTTCAGCAGTGCGGCCAGCACGCGCGGCTCCACCGGCTTGTACAACAGGCGCAGGCCGTTGCGCTCGGCCTCGGCAAGAGGCCCGGGTGAGGTATCACCTGTGATGACCACAGCGGATACCTGCCGTCCCAGCCTGCGTTCCACCGCCTCGATCACCTGTATCCCGGTCACGCCATCGCCCAGCTGGTAATCCGTCAGGACCAGCGCCAGCACATCGGCCAGCGCGGCGGCGGCATCGACGGCTTCCTCCAGCGTAGCGGCCACACGCACCTGGTGGCCCCATTCGCCCAGCAGGCGCTGCATGGACTCGCGCACCACGGGGTCGTCGTCGATCACCAGCACGCTGCCCGTGAAATGGCCTGCCGCGTGTGCCGCACCAGGCTCCGCTGCCGCGGGCGCCGCCGCGCGCGGCAGCGTGACGGAAAACACCGAGCCTTTGCCCGGCGTCGAACGCACACGAATTTCTCCACCCAGCAGCGGCACCGAGCGCGACACGATGGCCAGCCCCAGGCCCAGGCCGTGCTCGCGTTCGCGCGCCACATCGGGCACCTGGTAGAACTCGCCGAAGATGCGCGCGCGCTCGTCGTCGGCGATGCCTATGCCGGTGTCGAACACCTGGAACTCCAGCAGGTTGCCGCGCGGCCGGCAGCCGACCAGGATGCGGCCCTTGTCGGTGTAGCGCACCGCATTGGCCGCCAGGTTGGACAGCACGCGCGCCAGCACCAGCGGGTCGGTGTCGACCCAGAGGCCGCGCGGCGCACGCACCTTGAAGCCCAGGCCTTTGGCCCCGGCCGGCCCGGCAAAAGCGTTGCTCAGCTCCGCCAGCAGCCCCGCCACCTCCACAGGCCGCCGCGCCACGTCCACCGTGCCGCTGTCCAGCCGCGACAAATCGAACAGTCCATTGAGCAAACGCCCCAAGCCGTTGAGCGCCAGTTGCAGGCGCTGCGCGATGTGGCTGACTTCCGTCCCCGGTATCTGGGGCCGCCCCGCCATGGCCTGCAGCGTGGCCACAAACAGGCTCAAGGCTTGTATGGGCTGGCGCAGGTCGTGGCTGGCGACCGCCAGGAATTGCGACTTGGCGCGGCTGGCCGCTTCGGCGTGTTCCTTGGCGCTGCGCAAATGCTCGGCGGCGCTGAGCGCGCGCAGGCGGCGGCGCAGCAAAACCCAGGTGAGCAGCGCCAGCATCGCGCTGGCCGCTGCGCCCAGGCGGGCCACCAGCTGCAGCTTGCTGATGGCGATGGCGGTGGTGAAGTTGGGCAGCGAGCGCGCCGTCAGCGTCCAGCCGTAGCCGCCCACCTCCACCTGCTGCGTCGCGTAGAACAGCTTGACGGCGGACTCCCCGCCCACGCGGTCGCTGTAGGTGTCTATCAGCTGGTCGTCGCCCTGCCCCGCGCCGTCGTAAACCTCGACGGTGATATTGGCGCGCTCGCCCAGGATGTTGTCCATCAGGCCGTCCATGCTGAAGGCGGCGTAGATCCAGCCCGAGATGTTGGCGCGCCGCTCGGCCACCGTGGCGTGCGGCTTGCCGTTTTTATAGACCGGCAGGTACATGCGGTAGCCGGCCTGCACCTGCGCCGCGTCCTCCTCAGGCAGTTTGACCTTGTTGGAGACCGCGATGCCGCCGCTGTCGCGAGCGGCCTCCATGGCGGGCCTGCGCGAGGGCTCTGAAAAATAGTCCGTGCCCAGGGTGCTCAGGAAGGAAGAACCCGTCGGCTCAAAGTACAGCGCCGAGGTGCTGGTGCCGTTGGCGGCGGGAGGCTGGACCGTGTAGGCCGGAAAGCCCTGGCTGCGAACCGTCGCGATGTGGCGTTCGCGCTCGTCGGGCGCCACAATGAGCGCAAAGCCCATGCCCTGCAGGCCCGGGTGGTTCTGGATGCGCAGATTGGCCACAAAGGACTGGAAGTCGCCGCGCTGCACCTTGTCGGAGGTGGCAAACAGCCCGTGTGTGGCGCGCAGCGCCTGCTCGTAGGCCAGCATGCGCTCGCGGAACAGGCTGGTGGTCTCGCGCACGCGTGCGTCAAACTCGACCTGCAGGGCCTGTTCAATCTCCTGGCGCTCCCGTTCCCAGAAATACCAGGCCGCGGCCAGCGCCAGGCCCAGCACCACGCAGGGCAGCAGGTAGCTGAAAAAACGCAGCCGCCGGATGGCCGGTGGCTGAGCCTTCACGGCACCGGGCAAGGAAGACGAGGAAGAAGATGTGTCGACCATGCGCGACCGCCGTTAGCGCTGGTAAGGCAGCAGGATGCGCTCGGCCTCGGCCTGCGCGTCCTTCAGGGCCTGCTGCGGCGTCTTGGCGCCGGTGAGCGCCGCCGCCAGGCCGGCGTTGAGCGCGCGCGTCACGCGCTGGTTCTCATGCGTGGAAAGTTCTGCCACGGCCTGCGGCAGCTGGTCGCGCGCGACCGCCGCCTGCGGAAACTCCGCCACATACTTTTTCATGGCGCTGGTCTCCCAGGCCGCCGGGCTGACGGCGATGTAGCCCGAGTCAATGCCCCAGCGCGCGGTGCGCTCGGGCGCGACCATCCACTGGATAAAACGGAAGGCGGCCTTTTGCTGCGCCGGCGAGGCCTTGCGAAATACATAAAAATTGCCGCCGCCCGTGGGCGAACCGCGGCGCGTATTGCCGGGCAGCATGCCCACGCCGAAATCAAAGCCGGCCTTGGCCTTGAGGTTGCCCAGATTGCCGCTGGTGGTCCAGATCATCGCGGCCTTGCCGTCCAGGAAGTCGTTGGGCGTGGTGCCCCACTCGACGATGCCGGGCGGGTGCACCTTGTGCTCGCGCGACAGGCCCACCCAATAGCGCAGCGCATCCACCACGGCGGGCTTGTCAAAGTAGGTCTTGGTGCCTGCCGCGTTCATGAGTTCGGCGCCGTTGCCCGTGGCCAGGCCCTGGAACAGCCAGTAGGGAAAGCCGGAGGACGGGATCTGCAGGCCCCACTGCGTGGTGTTGCCGGCCGCGTCGCGCCGCGTCAGCTTACGCGCGTAATCAGCCATCTCCGCCCAGTTGGCCGGCGGGCGTTCAGGGTCCAGGCCGGCCTGGCGGAAAAGCGCCTTGTTCCAGTAAAGCAGGATGGTGGAGCGCTGGAAGGGAACGCCCCAGGTCTGGCCGGCGGCGCGGCTGTTGGCCATCAAGGCCGGGTAAAAGCCGCGCAGCCAGGCCACATCTGCGGCGTCGGCGACCAGGTCGTCGAAGGGCACGATGGCATTGGCGTCGATCAGTGTGTAGACGTCAACGGCGAACAGCACGGCCGCATCGGGCGGCGTGCCGCTTTTGTGCGCCGTCAGCGCCTTGACGATGGAATCTTTGTAGGTGCCGGTGTAGACGGGCGTGACGCGGATGTCGGGGTGGCTTTTCTCAAAATCGGCGGCCAGCGCCGAAATGCTTTTGGCGACGGGGCCGCCCACCGCGATGGGGAAATAAAAAGAGATTTCCGTCGGCTCGGCACGGCCCGCACCCGAAGCGGCCAGCGCTGCCAGCAGCAGCGAAGCCTTCAGAATGTTCCACATAGCGCTTCCCGGCCCTCTTTATTTTTGCTTGCCTCATGGCCACCGCGTCCTGTCGGCGTGCCCGGCAGTGTATGCCCTTTGCCGCCCATCATGCAGCACGCGCGGCAACAGTCAATACTCGCCTCGGGCATGCTATGCGATGACAACCGGCCTGTCTGTCCCCAGTTTTGGGGACAAGGGGCCGGCAAGGATGGAAGTCCCCAATTTGGGGCGCCGGCAAGGCGCCGCTCAGGGCGGCGTGTAGTAACCGCGCCGCACGGCGCAGGCCGTGATCTGGGCCGCGTTGCGCAGCGAGAATTTCTCGCCCAGGTTTTGCCGGTGGGTGCGCACCGTGAACACGCTGAGGGACAGCACTTTGGCGATTTCGCGGTTGCTCAGCCCGCACGCCACCAGGGACATGATCTCGCGCTGGCGCGGCGTGGCGGCGGGTAACCCATCCGGCGCATCCCTGCGCAGGGAGCCCGGCAGGAAGACCTTGGCGATGCCGCGGCTGACATGCTGCCGGCCGGCGAGCACCGCCTGCACAGCCCGCATGAGCTCGGCCCCATCTTCGCTTTTGTGCGCGTAGCCGTCGGCGTCCGCCGACAATGCCTGCCGCAGTACGCCGGGCCGCAGCTCGCCGGTCAGCACCAGCACCTTGACGGTGCCGCCAAAACCGGCCTTGATGGCGGGCACGATATCCAGCGGCGGCGCACCTGGAAGGTCCATGTCCAGCAGCACCAATTGCGGCGGGGGCAGGAGCAGGCTCGCCAGCGGCACCACGGCCGCAACATCGTCGGTCTCTGCCACGACCACAAAACCATGCTGCCGGCACAAGAGCATCCTGAGGCCGTCGCGCATCAGCGCGTCGCCTCCGGCAAGCAGGACAGTGGTGGGGTAGCAGTTCAATCCAGCCTCTCCAAGCCAGGACAACAGGGGGGCCCGGCCGGGCCCCGGGTTGATGGTTGCCCTACTGTGGCAAAGGGCCGGTGAACTGTCTGTCCCCAGTTCTGGTGACACCGCGGCAAGATGGTGCGGCGCGGATCGGGCCGCCGGAGGCGCATGCCTTTTCAAGCGCCGCTGGCCCCCACCCCAGCCCTCCCCCAGCGGGGGAGGGAGCAAGAGCTGCATGTACTCCTTCCCCCTCTGGGGGAAGCTTGGCCTGTCCTGAGCTTGTCGAAGGGGGATGGGGCCAGCCGCCCTCAAAACGGCGCTGCCTATTCGGCCCTGTCTTGCCCGTCGGCCTCCGCGGCGGCGGTGTTCAGTGCCTTGATGAGCGCAGCATCATCCAGCACGGTCGATTCACTGTCGATGCTGTTGCCCGTGAGTTTGTCCGTGCCGGCAATGGTGTTGAGCGCGGTCACGTATGCCCCGTCCAGTGCTGCGGTCACGCCGAAAGCAGATGCAGGCAAAGGTGGCGCCGGCGGCGTACCGGTCATCGTCAGCGTGCCGTTGGTGTAGACAACGTTGTAACCCAGGGCCGACGCCAGCGTGCCCCGCATGATGGCATGCGTGGGGCCGGTCGTGGCAGCACCTGTGGGCGCCGACAGCGCGCCGCCCAGCGCAGTAGCCGCGGTGTCGCCCGCCACCAGGCCGCTGTTGACGGTGTAGGTAAGCGCCGGGTCGGCGCCGCCGTAGGCCTTGCTGACGTTGTCGCCGCTCACATTGAGCGTCGGCACAACGCTGTAGACAAAGCGGTTGCCGGTGAGAGAAGTCATCGACGCATCGGTAGGCGCATTGGCGGCGTAAGTGCGGCCAAAGGCGTTGCCGGTGGAGACCAAGCCGCCCAGGGTGCTTGCCGTCGGGTCGGTTGCGTAGACGAGGAAGCGGCCTGCGCCGGGATTGAGCGCACCCGCTCCCGCGTTGTTCACAAAATTTCGCCCGGCGGCCAGCACCAGTGAATCGTTGGTCGCGCTGCCGGAAGTGACGCCGTTGTTCAGCGTGAGGTCACTGGCCGCGCCCGTAGTGCGCACCAGCACTTTGCCGGTAGCGGTAAGGCCCACAGTGTTGACGGTGCCGACAGACAGCGCACCTGCTTGCGAGTACTCGGCATTGCCGGTGCTGCCCGCCAGCGTCGTCACCGCATTGCCCGCGTTGTTGAGCGTGTGCGTGCCGGCGCCCAGCAGCTCCAGGCCGGTGGCGGTGATGGCCGCGGTTTGTGTGCTGGTGCCGGCGGTGCTCAGCGTCAGCTCGCTGGCCGTCAGCGCGCCGTTGATGGCGATGTTGCCGGCGGTCGTGGTCAGCTTCAACTTGTCCTGCGCATTGCCGAAGGCGCTGTCTACCGTGACGCCGGCGGCGGATGACAGGCTGACCGTCTGCGCGGACCCGGCGTTGGTGGTGATGCCGAAGTTGCTGGTGTTGACGGCATTGGCGGCGGCGATGCTGATGTCGCCGGTGGCGCCTGTGGTCGTCAACGTTTGCAGGCCGGTCACATCGGTGCCCAGCGTGATGCCGTCGCGCGCGGACGCGTTGAGTGTGGTGGCGGTGATGTTGTTGGCCGCGCCATTGGCGTCAAGAATGGCGCCGGCCGCGGCACCAAGGGTGACTGAACTGCCGGCCACCGTCTTGACCGCGAGGTTGCCGGCCGCGGCGGTGACGCTGACAGCGCCCGGTGCGCTGATGTTTTCGAGGGTGGCGCCATTGTTCAGTGAGAGATTGACTTGCGAGGCACCGCCATTCGCCACCGCGGTAACCGAGGTCGCGTCCCAAATATTCACCGGGGCAGCGGTGCTGGCGCCTATGCTGCCGTTGCCCGCCTCCAGGTAAACCGAGCCACCCGAGGGGGTCCAAATGTTGGGCGAGGCTGCTTGCGCACTGATGCCGCCCGTGGCCACCACGCTGAAGCCGGCGGTGCCCGCAGTCGTACCCGAGGCGGTGCTCGACGTGGCAAGGGCGCTGCCACCGAAAAAGATATTCCCCGTGTTGGCGATATCGACGCGGCCTTGGCTGAAGACGAAGTTCAGGAAGCTGGCGGTGGCGGCGGTATTGCGAAGGGTGAGGTTGCCTGATGTGCTGTTGGTGAGGTTGCCGAAATTCTGGATCCGGTTGCCCGCGTGGGTCAGCGTCATGCCGCCGAAGCTGGTGACCTGCAGTGTGTTCCCGACGATGGCCTGGGTTTGCGTCACGGCGCCGCTGCTGTGCAGCATCACCATACCGGTGCCGGAGTGGGTGATGCCGGCCGTTCCGTCAACCGTTCCCACAGACAGCGCAGAGGCGGAGCGAACCTGGAAATTGGCCGTGTCGTAGGCCCGCCCGCTGACCTGGCTGATCTGGTTGCCAGTATTTGCCAGGACGACGCTTCGTGCATTGGCGTTGAGGTTGGCGACGGTGATGGCCGCCGTCTGGGTGATCGAGCCCGTGAGGTTGTCGTTGATCAGGCTCAGGGTCGGCGAGCTGGCCAGGTTGATCGCGCCGCCGGTGTTGCCGATGGCGATGCCGCCGGTGTTGTTGATGCGGCCGATCGCGATCGCCGAAGCGGTGATCCGGTTGAGCTCGTCGTTGCTCAGGTTCATGGCGGCGGTTTCAGACGCCCCGCCAAGCGTGATCGGCCGGAAGCTGCTGACCGTATTGATCGTCACCCTGCCCGCGCCCGCGTTGACGGCGCTACCGATGTTGACACGCTCACCCCGCAGCGCGATGTCCCCGCCCCCGCTGCTGATGCCGGTGCCGTTGATGTTCAGGTCAAAGTTGGTGGCCGGCGAGGCCGGCGCCATACCCGACCCGAGCAGCGACATGGCCGCGCCGTTGGAGTTGATGCTGCCGCCGGTCAGGCTCAGGCCCTGGGAACCGGCAGCGTGTACCACCGCCGAATTCCCGCGGCCGTCCATGCTGATCGCGCCGGTCGAGCTGAGGCTGCCGCCCGCCATGGAGATGCCCGTGAACGTTGCCGTTGTCGAGAGGCCCTGCCCAGCACCTGAAACGGAGATCCCGCCCGTTCCCGCGATCAGGTCGGCGCCGGCATCGACCAGGATGCCGATGCCGGTCGTGCCATCGTCCATATCAGCGACGCCGTCGAGCAAGATGCGACTGGCCGCGCCGGACTGCAGCTTGCCTTTTGCAATGATGCCCTTGGTATCCGCGGCGGCGGCGAGGGCACTGAGCATCTGGCCCCTGACCTCCACGTTGCCGCCGGTGCTGGACACCTCGGAGCCGGTGCCCAGCTCAACGGCGACGTTGAGGGCCGTCGACGTGGTGTGTGCATTGCCGGTAACGGCGATATTGCCCGCGCCCGTGACCTTGGCCAGTGAGTCCAGCCGCACCCCGCGGGCCGCCTGGGCAATGATGGTGCCCCAGCCCGACTCGCCGATGATGGTGACGGTGCCGGCGCCGCCTGCGACGTTGGAGTTGGCGATGGCCACGCCTGCCGCCGAGCCGCTGGCGGCGACAGCAGCGGCGCCGCCGCTCTTGAGCTTGCCGGTGATGCCTATGGTGCCACTGCCGGTGGTACTGACGTTGGTTTGTGTGGCCCCGCTGTTGACCAGCTCGACCGCGTGATTGCCTGAATTGGTATTGGATGCGTCAATGCTGATGTTTCCGCTGCTGGTCAGGCTGCTGCCGGCCAGCTTGATGGCTGAACTGGCGCTGTTGATGTTGGCATTGCCGCTGATGAGGGTGGCACGGTCCAGCAGGACGCCGTACTGCGCCGTGTCCGCCGTGATGCCGTTGATGGTGAGGGCGCCGGTGCCGGCATTCACGGTGCTCTGGGACACCAGCACGCCCGAGTTCCCGGCCTGGCCCGCCCCGGTCAGCGAGATCGCCCCTCCGGCAGTCTGCACAGCCGCGTTGCTGATATCCAGCGCGCCTGCGGAGTTGACGGTGATCGTGCCGGAGCCGCCCGTCACGGCGAGCCCGGAACTCTTGATGGACTGGGAGGCCGAGGCTGTGTTCACGTTAATCGTGCCGCCGCCGGAGACCTTGAAGGTCAGGGCGGCGCCGTCCCCGCTGCCCGTGAGGTCGATGCCGGTGCCGCTGGCCCCGGTGGTCTTGATGATGAGGTTCAAGCCACTGGGCATTTCCACATCGGCATTGGAGAAGTTGCCCGTCACGTTGATCGAATCCGTGGCCTGGATGGTCATGTCGGAACCCGCGGCTTCAAGCGTGTCCTCGTAAATGGTGTTGGCCGCCGCACCATTGCCGGCCGCAATGGTCATCGTGGCCGGGTCCAGCAGCCAGTTGCCGTTCTTGCCTTGCGGCGCCCGCGTATTGACCCTGAAGCCCGGCAGGATTTTGAAGTTCGCGGCACTGGTTTCGATGAAACCGCCGTCACCGCCGTCGGGGGCCGAGGCATCCAGCGTGCCGCCGATATTGACCATGCCGTGTTCCATGTCGCCGATCAGCATGATGCGGCCGGCCTTGTTCTGGATCGTCTTGGCTTCAATCACGCCGGTGTTGTTGACGGTGCCCGTGGTCAGGCTGTCCAGGGCCCTGGCCGAGAGCAGCACCTGCCCACCGTTGGCCTGGATCAAATGCTTGTTCTCGGCCAGGGCATTGATCGCGCCCTGGTCGATGCTATAACCCAGCAGGCTGCCGTTGTCCAGGTTCAGCGTGACCTTGTTGCCGGCCGCGAGCAAGGCGGTTCCCAGGCTGGCAGTCATCACGCCTTCATTGCGCACCTCGGGCGCCAGCAGCGCCAGGTAGCCGCCCTGCCCTGCGTTCAGCGTGCCCTGATTCACCACCGAGCCGCCGGAACCGGTGAACACGTTGTTGCCGGCCATAAAGTCGGCATTGCTCATGTTCAAGGTCGATGCAACAAGGCCACCGACATTGACCTGAGAGCCGGCGCCAAACAGCACACCGTTCGGGTTCAGGATAAACACCTGCCCGTTGGCCGTGAGGCTGCCGAGCAGCTCGCTGGGGCTGCTGCCGGTGATGCGGTTCAGTGCAATCGCCTGCGCGTTGGGCTGGTTGAATACCAAAGCCTCATTGGCACGGGTGGACAGTGAAGTCCAGTCAATCGCCAGCCTCTGCGTCGCCTGGTTGATCGTGGTGACGTTGCCCGCGGTGGCGACGGTGCCCGCACCGACGACGACCGCAGCATTGGCCGCATCTGCAGCGTGCGCCTGCGGAACCATAAGCAAGAGAGAAGACAGAACACCGAGAGCCGCCTTGCAGACGGCGTTAAGCGTGAACCCGCTACCACCATCGCCTCCATGCCCACCATCACCTTGATGAACCGAACTGCAATCCACACTTGGGCGAACCGAGCCGCCCTTGCTTTTGCCTCTGGCGTTCTCAGCCACAACCACCCACAGGCTCAGGGCGGTGTTCCAGACGAGGCGGTAAATACGGTTCATGCTGGCGTGGCTTTTCATGGAAGCTTTCGTTGACGGGCGGGACTTGCAGCGAACCAGGTTGCTCGCCAATCAGTCGGGCCAGCGCCCCCGGCTGTTGTGGAACGCCTGCCTGACCGGCCGTCATCGTACGAAACACGAAAGCCGCTGTCTGTCGCACATATTCGCTACACCCAGATATCTTCAGGGGCCGCTCCCAGACACAATATTGGGCCTTAGACCAGCAGAAATGGGCGCCAATCGCTATCAAAACAATAGCACATGGATCGTCCGGGCGGCATGATCACCGGCACCGACGGGACAGCGAACAGGCTTTGCCGGTGACCAGCCACCGGTTACCGGCTTGCATGTAGAACAAACAATCTACACGAATAGCGAGTCGTGCGACCGAAACCGTCGCAAAATGTCGCCTGATGAATGCACCGCCCGCTGAACAAGACCTGCCCGTAATCCACGTCGCCATCGTCGAGGACGATCCGGGCTTTCGCGGAGCGCTGAGTCGCGTGGTGCAGGGCGCTTCTGACATGCGCCTGGTGGGCGCGGCGGGCACCCGCGCCGAAGGCTTGCAGATGCTCAAGCAACCGCCGGCCGATGTGCTGCTGGTTGATTTGGGCCTGCCCGATGGCTCAGGCATCGACGTGATTCGCGCGGCTTCCCAGCAGTGGCCGGGTTGCAGCATCATGGTGAGTACCAATTTTGGCGATGAGACGCATGTGATGCAGTCGATCGAATCCGGCGCTGCCGGCTACCTGCTGAAAGACAGCTCACCGCTGAAGATGGTGGCCGAGATCCGCAGCCTGGCCAGCGGCGGCAGCCCGATCAGCCCCATCATCGCCCGGCAGGTGCTGGCGCGCTTTCGCCGCAGCACCGCAGCGGGCGCCGGCACGACGCCCGCCGATATCGACGCGTCCTCGCTGCTGTCGGCGCGTGAAAAGGAAGTGCTGGACTACATCACCAAAGGTTTCACCGCGGTGGAAATTGCCAGGCTGATGGAGTTGTCGCCCTTCACGGTGCGCACTTTTGTGCGGCGCATCTACAGCAAACTCAAGGTCACCTCCAAGGCGGAGGCGATCTACGAAGCCAGGCACCAGGGCATTCTGTCGCAGTAGTTGCCCGTGCGCATGCCCTTTTATTACCACCAGCTCCTGCGTTTTTTGCCCCGCGTAGCGCTGCTGGCAGCAGCCGCGGTGCTGACGGGTCTTGTCGCCTGTGGCTCTGCGGACACCCGCTCGGGTGCTTCCCCCAGCGCAGCGGCCCTGCATCTCACCCAGGCTGACTGGCAGGTGCAAACCGATGCGGGCTTCACCTCGCCACCGCTCACCCTCGACGGCCAAACCCTGCTGGACCACTGGCAACCCGTTGCGCTACCGCACGCCTTGCCCGTCTCGGTGCTGGGACAGGCCCGGGCTGCAGCATCCGCCGGCGTGACACCCGTCACACGCACCAGCTGGTTTCGACTGACCGTGCCGCCGGTCCCGGCATCGTCCGCGCCGCTGGCGCTGTATGCGGCCCGCGTGCGCACCGACGGCACCCTCGCGGTGTATGCCGACGGTCACCTGATACACACCGCACAGCAGCAAGGCCCCTTATGGAACAGCCCGCACACGCCGCTGTGGGTGCTGCTGGAGAAATCACCGGACGGCCGGCTGCCGCACGAGATCACGCTGCGCATCGAGCACACGGCTGCGACGCAGGTGGCGCTGTCATCGCTGTGGCTGGGCCCGGTGGATGCCATCAGCTGGCGCTACCACGGCCGCCAATGGCTGCAGCAGGAATTGCCGGGCATGTTCAGCTCGGCTTTCCTCGCGGTCGGCATCTTCGCCCTGCTGGTGTGGCTGCGGCGCCGGCATGAGACGGGCTACCTGCTGTTTTTTGTGCTCGCGGTCATGTCCTTCATTCGGGGCCTGCATTTTTATGTGAACTACCCGATTGCCAACGACTGGTTTGCCTGGTTCACCGTCAACTCGCTGTTCTGGCTGGTCACAGTGGTGCACTTTTCAATCGGCCTGCTGCACCGACACCAGCAACCGTGGCTAACGCGGGCGCTGATCATCGTGTCCGTGCTGATGGCCCTGCTGACTCTGCCCCTGTGGCCGGCCCTGCCCAACACGCCGAGGACCACACCACTGCTGTATGCGGTGACCGCACTGATGGGCGTGAGCGTCAGCGCGGCGGGCGTCATCAACGCCTGGGGCCGCTCGCGCGACGCCATGGTGGTGGCCGTCGGGACGGTGCTGGCCACACTCTTCAGCGCGACCGACTGGCTGGTACAGAACAATGTCATCAGCCCCGAAAACTGGTATCTGGGCCCGCATACCAACGCGATCACCTTCAGCGTCTTCGGTTACGTGATGTACCGCCGTTACACCGGCGCCATTGCGGAGGTCGAGCAGGTCAACGCCAGCCTGGCCGAGCGCCTGCGGGCGCGCGAAGCCGAACTTGAAGCCAGCCACCGCAGCCTGCGCGAGATCGCCCAGCAGCAGATGCTGAGCCACGAACGCCAGCGCATGATGCAGGACATGCACGACGGCTTGGGCTCGACGCTGATCAGCGCCATCCGCTCCGTCGAAGTCGGCGGCATGAGCGACGAACGCGTGAAGCAGACCCTCAAGGACTGCATGGACGACCTGAAGCTCGCCATCGACTCGATGGAGCCGGTTGAAGCCGACCTGTTGCTGCTGCTGGCCACACTGCGTTTTCGGCTCGAGCCCCGGCTGGAAGGCACCGGCATCACGCTGCTCTGGGAAGTTCAGGAACTTCCCGCGCTGGACTGGCTGGACCCTTCAAGCGCGTTGCACATTTTGCGCATCCTGCAGGAGGCTTTCGCCAATATTCTCAAGCACGCGCAGGCCAGCGAAATACGCGTGGCCACCAGCGCGGCCGACGGCTGGGTCAGCGTCAGCATTACCGACAGCGGCAAGGGCTTCGCGGTTGAGCAGGCACTACAAAACGGCGGCAAAGGTCTGTCCAACCAGCAGCGCCGCGCCCGGGCCATAAGCGGCGAGGTGAGCTGGGAATCTTCAGCCGGCGGCACACGGCTGACCTTGCGCCTGCCGGAAAAGCGCCCCGCTACCATGTGATTCCGCCGACTGCAACAAAAGCGTTAACACCGTCATCCACCGATACGCTGTTGTCCGTCTTTCCGGCG
Organism: Polaromonas sp. P3_B1; assembly: GCF_056402935.1. Taxonomy (NCBI): domain Bacteria; kingdom Pseudomonadati; phylum Pseudomonadota; class Betaproteobacteria; order Burkholderiales; family Comamonadaceae; genus Polaromonas; species Polaromonas sp. P3_B1. The sequence goes on along the minus strand of NZ_JBFUGK010000055.1, from coordinate 9,330 downwards.
ACAAGGCCGGAATTCCGCGCCGCACGGCATCCCAAACTGTCCCTAGATATGGGGACACGCAATGGCCCGCCCTTGAAGCACAATGGCATTATTTCCAGCCATCCGCTTACGCCCTCATGGGGAGCAAGCCGGGCATACACAAGGCATGCGCCAATGCAGGAACCGAGATGCAGCAGACCAGCCCCAACCCGTCCCTCATCCATGTGGCGCTCGTGGAGGATGACGTCCACTTCCAGAATGCCATCGTGACGGCCATCGCGGCCTCGCCCGACATACGCCTGATGAGCCTGGCCAGCACGCGCGCGCAGGGCCTGCAGTCGCTGCAAAGCGCGCCCGCCGATGTGCTGCTGGTGGACCTGGGCCTGCCCGACGGTTCGGGCATCGACGTGATACGCGCCGCGCACGCACAGTGGCCGACCTGCGCCATCATGGTGTGCACCGCCTTCGGCGACGAGGCGCATGTACTGCAATCCATAGAGGCCGGCGCATCCGGCTACCTGCTGAAAGACAGCGAGCCCGAGAACATGCTGCACGAAATACGCAGCCTGCACGGCGGCGGCAGCCCCATCAGCCCGCTGATCGCGCGACAGATTTTGATGCGCTTTCGCGCAGCGCCTTCCGCGGCCCCGGCCGCTGCACCCGCGGCGTCGCCCGTGCCCGCGGCCGCTGAGCAGGCCTCCCTGTCCAGCCGCGAAAAGGAAGTGCTGGAGCTCATCACCAAAGGCTTTACCGCCGATGAGATCGCGCGTTTGATGCAAGTCTCGCAGCACACGGTGCAAACTTATGTGCGGCGCATCTACAGCAAGCTCAATGTGAACTCCCGGGCCGAAGCCATTTATGAAGCCAGGCACCAGGGCATTCTGGCGGCCTGAGATGGTTACGGAGATGGTCCGCTGGCTGCTGCTGTGCGCCTGGCTGCTGGCCTGCGGTCCCGCCGCCTGGGCCGCAGGGTCGGTGGTGCATTACACCCGAGCCGAAATGCTGCGGGAAGAAGCTGCCAGCTTCAAGCCGCTGGCAGCCATGGTGGACGACACCGCCCTGCCCGGAAACTGGACGCAGGTGGAATTGCCGCGCGTGATCGACAAGCCGGCGGCCCTGCCCGGCGCCGGCAAGCCCCCCGTGACCACCACCTGGCTGCGCATTCGGCTTGATGAACTGCAGGGCACAAAAGGGCCCACGCATTTCTACCTGCTGCGCTGGCTCGCGGCCGGCCAGATCGCGGTGTACGCCGACGGCCGGCTGCTCTACCGTTCCACAGGCAGCCCGGTCTGGAACCTCTTTAACCATCCCGCGCTGCTGCTTCCGCTGAATCTCACCGCCGACAACCCGCCGCCGCGCACCCTGCTGATACGCCTGGACAGCCTGCCCTCACCCGAGGCCGGGATTTCCTCCTTCTATGCCGGAGACTCCGACAGCCTGGTCGAGATGGCCGGCAGGCGCGACTGGCTGGCCAACCAGCTGCCCTTTATGTGCAGCGCGGCCTTCCTTGCGGTGGGACTTTTCTCGCTGGCCGTCTGGGTGGTGCGCCGCCAGTCCGCCAGCCTTTACCTGTTCACGATCGCGGTGCTGGGCGCCACGCGCCGCTGGCATTTCCAGCTCGGCCCCGAAAAACTCTTCGTCAGCGACGCCTGGTTTATCTGGCTGACCCTCAACGCCTTGATGTGGCAGTCGCTGATCACCCACTATTTCCTGCAGTTCCTGCACGGCCGCGCCATGCCCCGGCTCAGCCGCGTGATGCTGGCGATGGCTGTGGTGTTTTCCATCGTCACGCTGCCCTTTGCCTCCGTCTTCCCCAGCCTGCTGGCGCTGCGGCCCTATGCCCATCTGCTGTTGATCAGCATGGCCACGGTCATCGTGATGGTCGGGCTGTGGCATTCATGGCGCAGCCGTTCGCTGGACGCCAGGATGCTGTCAACGGTCTTTCTGGTCAACTATGTGTTCGGCGTCTACGACTGGGCGCGCCTCAAGTACGTGGTCGACCTGGAAAGCTACTACCTCACGCCTTATGCGGCCATGCTGATGTTCGGTGTGTTTGTGGTGATCATGTTCCGCCAGTACGTGGGCGCCCTGGCCACGGTGGAGCAACTCAACAGCGGGCTGGAAGAAAGCCTCAAGAACCGCGAGACCGAACTCGCGGCAAGCTACGAGCGGCTGCGCGAAGTCGAGCAGCGCGAGCTGCTGAGCCAGGAGCGCCAGCGCCTCACGCAGGACATGCACGACGGCCTGGGCTCCTCGCTGGTCAGCGCGCTGCGCGTGGTCGAAGGCGGCCGGCTCGGCGAGGCCGAGGTCGCCGAAGTCCTCAAGGGCTGCATAGACGACCTCAAGCTGACGATCGACTCCATGGAGCCGGTGGAGGCCGACCTGTTGCTGCTGCTGGCCACGCTGCGTTTTCGCCTGGGCCCGCGCCTGGCCGGCGCCGGCATCTCGCTGCGCTGGGAGGTCTCCGACGTGCCGCCGCTGGACTGGCTGAACCCGCGCAACGCGCTGCACATACTGCGCATACTGCAGGAAGCCTTCACCAACACCCTCAAGCACACCCGCGCCACGCAGATCAGGGTCATGACGGGCGCCGAAGACGGCTATGTCAGCGTGATCATTGCCGACAACGGCGGCGGCTTCCCCGTCAGCGAAGCGCTGGCCGGCGGCGGCAAAGGCCTGGGCAACCAGCAGCGCCGCGCCCAGGCCATAGGCGCGGAGCTCCTGCTGCACTCCTCGGCCGCGGGCACCACGCTGACGCTGAGGCTGCCGGAAAAACGGTCTTCATGACCCTTAACGGCCCGTAACGATTGCAAGCCCGAAAGGGCCCGGCGCTTTACACCGCGTCCTCATAATTGGGGGATCGAAGCCCTCAGCACCACGCACTCCCATGACCTTGAGCCACCTCCTGCGACCAAGCCTTCTTTCCGTCCTGTTGTGCTGCGGCCTCACGCAAGCACAACCCGCAGCCCCTGCTCGCGTCCCCGCAGCATCCGCCACCAAAGCCACAGCCCATCCGCTGGTGGGCACCTGGAGCTGGACCCTGCCCGGCAAGACCTGCACCGAAACCTGGCAATACCGCGCCGACGGCAAGCGCCTGGGCACCAGCGGCGAGGAGGTCACCCAGGGTGACTATCAGGTACCAACCAAGCCCACGACGACGGGCTTTTATCCGCTCACTGAAACGGTGACCAGCAGCAACGGCAAGCGCGACTGCTCGGGCGACCTGCATGCGGACGGTGACGAAAGCGTGATCCGCTTTATCCAGTTCAGCCCCAAGCAGGACCAACTTATCGTGTGCAAGGCCGCGTCGCTGGAGGCGTGTTTCGGGCCGCTCAAACGCGTTCCCTGAACGATTCCCGATTTGCGGCTTCTGTCAGCGGGCGATCAGCGACTGCAACACACCTGGCGCAAAGTGTTCGGCGACGTAATCAGCCAGCCCGTCAAACACCGAATCCAGCGTGGGCACGGCCGAGCCGAACAGCGCCTTGAGTACGCGCGGGTCTTCAAACATGCCGTGCAAATACAGGCCCAGCACATTGCCGGCCTTGTTCTGCCAGGCCAGGCCTTCGGGCATCACCGCATGCGCCACATCGCCGGCCGCCGCCATGGCCGAATGCGGGGCCGTCTGGCCGTGGTGGATTTCATAGCCCTGCACCTCCACGCCTGACAAGGCGGCCCACAGCCCGTGCAGCGGCGCGAACACGGCCTGCCGGTGCCGCACGGTCTTGGCTTGGTCGAACACGGTGACCACGGGCAGCAAGCCCAGGCCGGGCGCATTGCCGTCTATGCCGTGCGGGTCTATCAGCGCTTCACCCAGCATCTGCAGGCCGCCGCAAATACCCAGCACCGCGCCGCCCCGGCCGGCATGTGCGGCCACGGCCTRGTCCAGCCCTTGGGCGCGCAGCCAGGCCAGGTCGCCGCTGGTGTGTTTGGAGCCGGGCAATATGACCCAGTCTGCGCCCATCAGCTCGGCCGGGCTGCGCACCCACTTCAAACGCACACCGGGCACGTTCTTGAGCGGCTGGAATTCGTCGAGGTTGCTGATGCGCGGGTAGGCGATCACCGCGACGGTTCGGGTCACAGTGCCGCCGCCACTGGCCACGCTACGGTCATCGAACACGCCATCTTCTTCGGGCAAGCCGTGCTGCCACCACATGGGCAGCGTCGCGACCGTGGGAACACCCGTCATGTCCTGCAGCATTTGCGGGCCGGGGGCCAGCAGTTTTGCATCGCCCCTGAATTTGTTGAGCACAAAACCCTTGATGCTGCGCCGCTCGGCTTCGTCCAGCAGAGCCCAGGTACCGTAGAGATGGGCGAAGGCGCCGCCGCGGTCTATGTCGGTCACCAGYAGGCAAGCGGCTTTGGCGTGCTGCGCAGCGCGCATGTTGACGATGTCGCTGGCCTTGAGGTTGATTTCGGCGGGTGACCCTGCGCCCTCCATCACCACCACGTCGTTCTCGGCGATCAGCTCATCCAGCGCGCGCGACACCACAGGCCAGACCGAGGCGCTGCGGCCGCGCCATTCCATGCGCGAGAGTTCGGCGTTGACCTGGCCCATCAGCACGACCTGGCTTTGCGTGTCTTTTTCAGGCTTGAGCAGCAAGGGGTTCATGCGCACGTCGGGCACGGCCCTCGCGGCCAGGGCCTGGAAGTATTGGGCGCTTCCTATTTCACCTTCAGAAACCACCCGTGCGTTATTGCTCATGTTCTGCGCCTTGAAGGGCGCGACCTTGAGCCCCTGGCGCACGTAGTAGCGGCACAGCGCGGTGGTCAGCCAGCTTTTGCCGGCGCCGCTGGTGGTGCCCAGCACCATCACACTTTTGGCGGTCATCGTGTCTCTAAGAGTTGTTGCCACGCATTGTGCAGCGCATCCTGCACAGCGGGTGGCTGCACGCCCAGGCGCACATGGCCGGGCAAGCCGAATGAGGTGGTGTCGCGCAGCTTGATGCCCTGCGTGCGCAATGCGGCCAGCGCTTCTTGCAGACCAAGGCTTCCAGGCAAAGCCGGCTGCGCGCAGAAAAAATTCGCCTCGCTGGGCAGGCAGCGCCAGCCCAGCGATTCGCAGACTGTGATTTGCCTGGTTTTCCATTCGCGCAAGGTCTTGAGGCTGGCGGCCAGCCAGTCCTGCGCCTCCCCACCCATCCAGGCCTGCAGCATGGCCTCGCCATGTGCGCCCACGGGCCACGAAGGACACAGCTGCTCCAGCGCGGCGGCACTGCCCTCTTGTCCCAGCGGCGCAATCGCATAAGCGGCGCGCACGCCCGTCAGGCCCAGCGCCTTGTTGGGTGTCCAGAGTTGCCAGACGCTGTTGTGTTGCCGCTCCGTTAATGTGGGTACTGCGCTGAGCCGCAAGGGTTCGTACGCACGGTCCAGCACCAGCAACGCCTGTTCCTGGCGGCCATCTGCCAGCGCGCTCAAACCATCCTGCGCGGCTCCGAACGGACTGGAAGGTTCGCAGGCCCAGAGCAGTTGCGCATCGCCGGGCTTGTTGGTGATGGTAAGGCCATGCGCGGCAGCCGCCTGCGCGTAATCGCCATAACTGAGGGGCGGCAACCAGACGGCACGCGCACCCTGCCCGGCCGCCAGTGCCGTGATGCGAAAGATAAATTCGCTGGCGCTCGCGGCCAGCAGCACGCGCGATTCGTCCACACCGTGAAAGGCCGCGAGCCGCGCGCGCAGTGCGGTGTAGCCGGCGTCGGGGTAACGCGTGGCATCGGCCTGCTGGACGGCGGCCAGCGCAACGGGGCATGGCCCGCAGGCATTGCTGTTGGTGGAGAAATCATGCAGCGGCACACCGAGCCCGTCGGGGCCGCCGTGGATGCGAGGGGGCTTCACGCTCATGCCCGCACCATCATTGCCGCCAGCAGTATCGCGGCCATTGCAAGCAGCAACTGGGCAAACACCACGCGGGACGCCAAAGCCTGGGCCAGAGTGGTGTCCGCCGCCTCAGGCGGCCGCCCTTGCGGGTTCAGCGTGTAGACGCCCGGCTTGCCCAGCGAAACACCCAGCGAAAGCGCCATGGCCGCCATGGGCCAGCCACTGTTGGGCGATGGGGTTTTGCGTGCTTCAGCGCGCAAGGCATGAAACGGCAAGCCGCGTGCCGCCAGCGCGAGCAGCAGCGCCGTGAGGCGAGCCGGCAGCCACGAGAACACGTCGTCCGCGCGCGCGGCCCATTTGCCGGCCCACTCCCAGTTCTTGCCGCGATAGATGCCGCGGTAACCCCACATGGCGTCGGCGGTGTTGGCGAAGCGGTAAATGGCAGCACCCGGCAGGCCCAACAACACAAACCAGAAGATGGGCGCCACCACCGAGTCGTTGAGGTTTTCGGCGAGAGATTCAATCGCGCTTTCGCGCACCTGGCTGGCGCTGAGCTGCGTGGTGTCACGGCTGACCAGCCATGACAGGCGCTCGCGCCCGGCGTCCAGCGAGTGGCCCAGCGCGAGCTCCACCGCGCCGACTTCTTCGCGCAGCATGCGCCATGACAGCATGCATTTGAGCAGCCAGGCCATCAGCACCAGCAGCAGCGCGGTGTCTATGGCGTCCTGCCAGTCCGGCGCCGCGGCAAAGCCGGCCAGTTGCCAGAACACCAGCGCCTGCACGCTCCAGGCCACAGCGCCCACCAGCGCAGCGCCCAGCGCCCAAGCCAGCGCGCCCAGCAAGAATGCAGCCGCGGGCGCGCAGCGCACCGTCACGCTGCCACAGGCCTTGAGGTAATGGCCCATCCAGACCACCGGATGAACGGCCGAATGCGGTTCACCCATGTGCTTGTCTATCCAGAGCGCAAAACCCAGGGCCAGCGCCATGCAGCCGGCCGCATACGGCAGGCCGTGAAGCATCATCATGGAACTTCTCCGGGTGAAGGTTCCCCACCCCAGTGGTCCTCAAACACCATCTCGGCCAGCGGCGCGCGGCGCGCCCATTTCTCGGCTTGCAACATGGGCTGCTCGTAAAAGGCGGCGACGGGCCCCAGGCACAGCACGGCAATTGGCTTGCTGCCTTCGGGCATCCGCAAGAGTCCGGCCAGCTTCATGGGATCGAAAATCGAGACCCAGCCCATGCCCAATCCTTCAGCGCGGGCGGCAAGCCAGAGATTCTGGATGGCGCAGGCCGCCGAAGCCAGGTCCATCTCGGGCAAGGTGCGGCGGCCGAACACATGCTGCTCGCGCCCCGGCGGCAGGGCCACCACCAGCACCTCGGCGGCATCCAGCACACCTTGAACCTTGAGTTTCATGAACTCGTCTTCACGCTCACCGAGGGCTTTGGCCGTGAGCACGCGCTCCTGCTCAATCAGCGCATGCACGCCTTCACGCAAGGGCCGGCTGCGCACACGTATAAAACGCCAGGGCTGCATAAAGCCCACGCTGGGCGCATGGTGCGCGGCCGACAGCAGGCGCTGCAGCAACTCGTCAGCCACCGTGCCGCCGCTGAAGTGGCGCATGTCGCGCCGCTCGAAGATGGCCCGGTACACCGCCTGCTGCTCGGCGGCGCTGAAGGCGTGGCCGGGCGCGGCCGGATCGGCCAAGCCCGACCCGACGGTGGACACAGAACCCGCAAGGCCACTCACTGCGGCGCTTGCACGGCGACCACGGCGGGCGCATCGGCACGCTGCAGCGCCGCCAGCAAGGCCGGGCGCACCCAGCGCTGGAAAGCCCATCCGCCCGCCAGCCCCAGGCTTACCCAGAACGTCAGGGACACCCAGGTGGTGGCCCAGATGAACTGCGTACCCAACTGCTCAAGCGCGGCGTGGGCTTCAGGGCCGAAGCCGGCCAGGGCATCGCCCTGCAGCTTGGGCGCGCCCACCACAAAGGGCAGCGCCAGCAAAGCCGCGGCCACCAGCCAGCGCCAGGACGCGCGCGAGAAACCGGCCACGGCGCAGGCGCCGGACGCGCTGGCCACCGCCAGCACCCACCAGAGCTGGCGGGCCTGCAGGGGCGCGGCTTCCATGCCGGGCACTTCCGCATGCAGGCCCAGCGAGGGCCAGAAGTGAAAGCTCAGCCAGCCGGCCGCCGCCACCACACCGGCCAGGCGCAGCGAGGCCACCGCGCCACCGCGCCGGTAAAGCCATATGCCCATGACTGCGAACAGCAGCAGCGCCATGCTGAAGGCGTGCAGCATGTTGGCCACCCAGGTCCAGCCGGTGCGCTCGGCGCCGTTCGCGGGTTCCCATTCTTTGGCGGCGCCTTGCGGATGCTCATGTTCATGCGGGGCCGTGCCTGCGGCGTGCACGTGGGCCGCGGGCGCTTCGGCGGGCTTGGGAGCCTCGGCCTTTTGTTCCTCATAGACCTCGGCCGCCAGAATCAGCGGAGCGGCCTGCCAGCGCTGCACGCCGGTTTGCACACTGCCCACCACCACGGCGGTGGCCAGGGCCGCCCAAATCAATCGTTGAAAAATCATGAATGTCTCCCGGTGAAAGGCATGCTCAATGGCAAGGCTTGACGGTGATGTGGCGCACGTCGTGCGCGGCGTTGTGGGCCAGCGGGCTTTCGGCGAAAGCCACGCCGTACAGGACGACCAGGCCGAGCGCGGCGGAGCCGAGCAGTGGGCGCAGCACGGCCAGGCCGGGATTCAGGGTGTCAGAGGGAATGTGGGTCAACGTTGTCGGTTCGGTCATGGCGATCTCCTTGGGGTTGGTAGGGATGGGTGAAAAAGAAACTTGATGCAAACGTAAAGGATTCGGCCCCTCATGTCGAGCCCAGGCCGACAGGGGGTAGCCGGGCGAGGATGCCGCCGCGCAGGCGCTCGGGCCGCGTGTTGCGGGCCAGGTTGCCGTCGGCGCTGTGCTTGTGCAGCTGCGCGCAGGCAAGCACCTGGGCCGCTGTCTCGGCGTCGGAAGGCAGGTCGCCGAAGTAATAAGTGAACTTGCCCGGGGCCTGCAGCGTCACGGTGCAGGCGCGGGAGCATCCGCTCATGCAGGCCTGGCCGCGCAATTGCAGGCCTTCGTGCTCGCCGGTGTCCAGCTCGCAGACCAGCAGCGCCTCCTGCACGGCTTCGAACAGGGCCAGGCCATGGGCGGGCAGCTCGCGCGAGGCGCCGGCCGGGCGGCAGGTGGTGCAGACAATGATTTCGGTATCGGTCATCGGTGTAGGAAGGTTCAAGTCGGTCAGTGATTCATACGGCGGGCAACGCCAGGCGGTGCTCGGCGCCCCAGCGGGCGGCCCAGGCGGCGCAGCGGCCCAGGGGTTTGCTGGCATCGTCAAAGTCCACGATCACCAGGTGTTGCGCGGCTGGCGGCAGCGGCTGCTCCAGCGTGCGGCCGTCGGTCAGCAGCCATAGCCAGCACTCGATGGGACCATTGCGGCGCAGCTTGCGCTGCAGCAGGCGGCCGGCCTGCGCCAGGGCCTCGGCCAGCGG
>NZ_JBFUGK010000054.1:0-23879 GCF_056402935.1 Polaromonas sp. P3_B1 | reverse complement strand
ACCACATTCCCGCCGGGCTCACGACGCGGACTATCAACATCCAGGTACATCGTCATACCCGATGGATCTTGATCACCAACACGCCTCCAGTCCGCAGCTAGCACCCCTCCAGGCATGCAGGCATAAGCGAGGCATAGGAGAGCGAGCCGTTTTGAAATATTCATTGGGAAGCGCGCGAAGAGTTTGAAGCTGGTTTTGAAGAATCTGAACATTTTTTCTCCCTGTTGCGCGGTGCTGGCCGCCTCTCGTGGTTTTTGGCCAAAAACAGCCACCGTACCAACTGCAGCAAGCGGCACCGAAACACACATTCAGCCGCATTTCAGCCGCATCACGCCGTCACTCTGTGTATCGCTGACGTACCAGTATCACTGCCAGCGCAACGCCGACAGCAAATGCTGCAATGCCAAATAACTCCAGCCGAATGTCGGCCGGCTGCGTGTTGCGCGCCATCTCCCATGCTCCCCAAATCACATGAACGACCAGGTATGCGACGGCCAAAACCAGGGCAACCCAGCGTTTCTGCCCTTTCGCTACGCCTGCTCCGCTAACTACGCCAAACAGCCCGGCCGCCCCATTGGTACACGCCATCAACACCAGGGTCCTGGTCATTGACTCCAGACTCTGCAATGGGCCAGCCATGACGATTCCAGCCAGAAAAAGCGCGGCGGCGAAAGCGATACAAGACACTACAAAAGAGACCAGGAAGGGCAACGCTAACAGTTTTAGTTTGGACATATATATGCGATGCAATGCGATCCGAAGCGGGTGGGTGAGCGTACGTCTTGGGCGATGGTCGTCATCGTAACTGCGGCTGGATCGGGCTCAAAGCGAAAATTTGCAGGAGATCAATTCGTCAGCATGAAGTTTGGTTCAAGGCGGTCCAACCCGACTCCGCTCATGAGCAACTCACCGCCCATACCTCTGGGCAGCTGGCCGATCTGCCTGTGGTACGCAGTAATGCCCGATACCTTAAAACTTACGACCGCGCTGACGCCAGACGGGCTTCGAATGGAGCAAAACCCAGAATTCAAAGACACGCAGCCTTCGTTAACCACGCCGAACACACGAACACTGTCGCCGTCCTGCTTAATTTCATCGATCAAGAACTCCAAACTCGCCATTGCCGATGTCCTATATAGTTTCAAAAAACGAGAGACACTGCCTTTCGGCCAAACTTATCCTGCAAGTTTTCGCGATCACTCATACGCAAACGTCAGATCGTAGGCTGGAATAACGATACTGTCGCTGCGCACAACGAAGCCGGCTGCCACGTCGCTTATTTCATACAACAGATGACCGTCCGCATCTTCGAGGGACGTGCATCGCAACCGTATGTTGTTCCACGACGTTGGTCCGGCCAGGTATAAACAAGTGACAAAGGAGATGCCGAATGCTCGACTCGGCTCACTTTTTTTGCTGATTGCGAGGATGAAACGCTGGTGCGCCTCCGCAAAACTGTTAAAGGATGCGCAAGCTCCATCACAGGTCTCCAAAAACTCGTTCGCTCTGGCGATCAGCTTTGGCCTCGCCAGCCTCGCGATTCTCGCGGCTCTCTCCGATCGAGGGCGTACTATCAAGCCAAGTATCGCCTGCGCCTGCTCATTCAGTGGCGACTCTGGGTCACTCATGTTCGGACTACTCCCCGTAATTTATGCGTGTCACGAATACCAACTTCTTGGCTCGCGCCTGCAGATCCCGACTAAACGCGTCAAGAGGCTCTACGCTGTAAATCAATTTCTCAGCGTGATTTGCCAACATTGAAGACGCGGCCTGTGCAATATGGACATCCTCGACACGCCCGCTTTGGCCGACTGTCACGATGGCCAACACAATGCCGCGAGAATCGCTTGCCGAATCTTGTGGAACGCGGCTCGTAGCTGATTTTTTCTGGATATTTGCTGCAAGCGCTTCCTGGTATGCACGAAGGAGGGGATCACTTGTGTTTGGGCTCACGTAAATCGTGCCGTCGTCGAGCCCAGATTTGGTCGTCTGCGTTGCAGGCGTTGCGCACCCACTTGCTACAAGCATAAGAAGTGCTGCAGAAATGGCGGATATACACAAAGCTATCGCCGAAAAATGGTCTTGCTGTTTCATGGATTCAACGTCTGCTGTTGGTCGAAAGCCGCAATCATGCTGAGAACTGAATTGAACCAGAACGATCATCCATTACGACGCGTCTCCGTAGCGAAAATTCAGCTTGCGCGGCGAGTTAAGGCCTCCAGGCTCTCATACGAATAGCCTTTGCGGCTTGTGATAAGGGCATTTACCCGAGTCAACAACTTCTTAGGTGGAGCCCCCGATCCCTGCAACTCAAACAGTGCGCTGGCGATGTCCGCCGCCCCTATTGCCTTGTAGGCCTCAACGAATACCTGTTGGCGCATGCCCGTAAGGGACTCCAGACCTTGACGCGCACCGGCTTCGATTGCGCCGCGAATTTCGTGATCTACATCCATTCCCTGTCCTGCATCTGAAAAAAACCTCTGCAGGCATTGGGTTTTGTCTAATGCCTAGCTGAATTCTGCCTCAAGCCTCTGTTCCCCAACGCACCTCACGGTCACGCAGGTTGACCTTCAGAATAACGGGGCCATCCATCTCATGGCCATTATGGAGATTCCGAAAGACAGCGGCCCAATGGATTCGTGTCTTGCCTTCTGTTTCTGAATAGAAGTCATCGGGCGCTACGTGCAGCAGCTGGCCCTCAAGTCCATTAGCCATGGCAAAGCTTATAGCGAGGCTCGTCACCTCTTTGGAGGCTTCTTGCGGAGAAAGGCGACGGAGAGGGTTTTGCATCTGAAACTAATTAGCAGACCTTGGACGCGAACATCATCTGCTTCTGGCCGTTATGCGCCGCCATCGTTGCGAGTTTTACCTTGCTGGCGTAACAACCTCAATGCAGCATCCGCCAGTTGGTCATCATCAATCATGTGAAGAAAGATTTGTCCGCCTGCATTTTCGCTGCCAATGATGCTGCCATTCAACGCGAAAAGTTCTGTCCACGGCAGACCGCAGGTCTCCTCGATTGCGGTGATGATGTCTGATTCTTTTTTGTGCTTCACGTTTGAACTCTACGTCTGCTATTGCCGGAAGCAGTCATCTTACCGACTGCTGCAGTGGGCCATAGCGCACATCACTACGGTATCTTGACCCTCAGCCGCTCCTGCATACTCTTGTTGTATAGGTCAACCGCCGCAGCCGTATCCGCGCCGCAAGTAAGCGTGAAGTTAAAAATTTTTCTTAAAGTGACATAGCCCAGATACAAATACGTCATCCGAGAATCGTGCGCGACGTAGCTCAGCTCAAGCCCCCCACCCCCAGAATAGGGTTTCACGCTACGCTGAACAACATGCACCTCACTGTCCGACACCTTGAGGAATGATTGATGCCGGCTATTAAGATTCACTTCCGCAAAGTCTGCCCATTTGCTTTCCGGCACTTCGTAGAAGTCAGCGCTGACCGAGATGCCGGCCTGCGCACGCTCGGAGTACCAGTTAAAGGTACGCTCTTCTGAGGTAGGCAATTGCTTCCAATCCTCTGGAAGATAAAGGCAAAACTCGTTGTATTCGTAAGGGTAGAGCTTCTCACGCGGCGGCGCAGCTGTTGCCGTCGGGAGCTTGATGGAGTAGCTGATTTTCATAGAACGTTTCATGTCCGCTTATGGCCGAAAGCGGCCGTCAAGAGGCGTTACGCACCCCGGCTGAATACGGATCGCGACTGCAACACGCCCACGTCACCGCAGATTCAATATAAAAGTCCTTCATGCCGCTAGCGCAGGAAATGGGTGGGAGGTTGGGGACCGCGGTGCAGAACGGTGGGACCCCTTCCGTCGCGGGTTTGAGGGCTCCGTTCTTGCCTTCCGCTTTAGGGGCGGCGCCGGCCTGCGTTGTTGTTAACAGCGCGGCCAATGTGAGGGTAAGGGCGGTGAGCACGCGATGCAGGGTTTTGTGCGACATATTTTCTCCAAGGGTGAAGGGTGAAGGAGGAACGGCAGTTTTGGCAGTTTTGATCCGCTGCTAATCTGGGCGAGCCAGTGGGCTAAATGTAGGCCAGCCAGGACGTAAAAAAACCCTCCGATTAGGGGAGGGTTTGCTTCACATCACAAAGATCGCGGTGTTATCAATGGGTTTTATGGGACAGCAAGCTTGATTCAGCACATCACCGGATGTAAGCCGCCAATTCCTCGGGGCTTCCTTCGGGGAAAGCCTCTTTGAGAAAGTGCAGGAAGGCGGACACCCGGGCGCTCAGCAGGCGGCGGGAGGGGTAGAGCGCCCACAGCGCCACCTCCGGCCCCGAGACATCTCCCCATTGCACCAGCGTTCCGGCGGCCAGGTCGGGGATGACCAGCGACAGGGGGAGGCGTGCCGCACCGACATTCGCACGGACCGCATCGCGGACCATGAAGAGCGATGCCAGGCTCAGGACAGGCTGGACCGTCAGGCGCTTCTTCTTTCCTTTCTCCGTGAATTCCCAGACGTCCGTCTGTTCGCCGATGGCGCCGCCCCGCAGCACGACCGGAACGGGTGCGCCGCCCGCGGGCCGGGGAAGCCCGGGGTGCGCCACCATCACGATGCGGTCTCTCAGGAAGATACGGCCGACCAGGCTTTCGTCTGGAGCCGGGTTGACGCGAATCACCAGGTCGTAACCCTCTTCCACCATGTCCACGGGGCGGTCTTCCGTCGTGACCTCCAGGCGGATGGCGCGATGCTTCATGGCGAACTGGGCGGCCAGCTTTCCCATGGCGGCCTGCGAGAAGAGCAGCGGCGCACTCACCCGCAGCCTTCCCCGGGGTTCGTCACCGCCGGAGGCGATCGCCGCGGTTGTCTCATTGAGCTCGGCGAGCAGTACGGAGGTCTTCTCGAACAGCGCCCGCCCTTCCTCGGTGAGCTTGAGCGCGCGCGCTCCCCGCTCGAAGAGGCGCAGGTTGAGGCCGCTTTCCAGGTCGGCCACCCGGCGGGACAGGGTGGCCTTGGGGCGCCCTGATTCGCGGGAGGCCCGCCCAAAGCCACCATGCCGGGCGACAAGCGTGAAGTCAGCGAGAGCCAGTAAGTCCATGTGTTCCACCAGTGAGACAGATGGTCTAAATATAACGGCTATCGGACATTTGGCGAAACGATGAAGATCAAGGCTCTTTCAAACCCAACGGAGTAATTTCATGACCATCCTGATCACCGGCGCCACCGGCAACGTCGGCCGCCAAGTTGTCCAGCAACTCGTCAACCGGGGCGCAGATGTGCGGGCACTCGTGCGTGACCCCTCAAAAGCCAACTTTCCGGCGGGTGTGAACGTCGTACAGGGCGACCTGCTCGACGTGGACTCCATGCGCCTGGCCTTCAAAGGTGTCTCCACCCTGTTTTTGCTCAACGCGGTGGTGCCCGACGAATTCACCCAGGCCCTGATCGCCCTCAACCTGGCACGCGAGGCGGGCATCAACCGCATCGTCTACCTGTCGGTGATTCACAGCGACAAGTACCTGAACGTTCCCCACTTCGCGGGCAAGTACGGCGTCGAGCGGATGCTGGAGCAAATGGGCTTTGGCGCCACCATCCTGCGGCCGGCCTACTTTATGGACAACGAGCACAGCATCAAAGACGTGGTGACGGGCTACGGCGTGTACCCCATGCCTGTCGGAAGCAAGGGCCTGGCCATGATCGATGCGCGCGACATCGGCGAGATCGCAGCCATCGAGCTGCTGCGCCGCGAACGCGCATCCGGCCCGCTGCCCCTGGAGCGGATCAACCTGGTCGGTCCGGACACGCTGACCGGAGACGCYGTCGCCGCCATCTGGTCCAGCGTTTTGAATCGCCCCATCACCTACGGCGGCGACGACACGGCCGGCTTCGAGAAGAACCTGCGCAACTTCATGCCCGCATGGATGGCGTATGACATGCGCCTGATGAGCGAGCGCTTCCTGACGGAGGGCATGGTTCCCGACGCGGGTGACGTTGAGCGCCTGACCCAGCTGCTGGGCCGCCCGCTGCGCTCGTACCGCGACTTCGCCGCTGAAATTTCGGCACCGGCCTGAGCGCCGGCGTAACCAAACCCCACCCAAAGGAAACCATCATGATTTATTCGACTGCCACCGTTCAGGTCAACCCACCAGGCGAGGTAGCCCTTACGCGGGCCCAGGCCTGGGCCGGCCTGGTCCTCAAGGCGCGCGACGCGCGGCTCTTTTTGCCGCCCGGCCTTTGCACTTATTGCGAGGTCGTGCAAGAGAGCAAGACCCACATCGTGCGCGAAGCCACCATCGCCGGCACGGACCTGCGTGAAATCATCACCTTTGAGCCGCAGAGCAAGGTGACCTTCTTCCAGGCCACCGGCCCGCGCGAAGGCGCGATTGTCAACGAGCTCTTTGAAGACGATGCGGGGCAACTTCAGCTTCGTTTCTATTGCTACATCGGCCTTCGCGGCAAAGAGCCGAATGGCCCCGAAGAGCAGGCCGAGCAGGCGCAGTTCGACAGCGACAAGGGCTACAAGGCAGCCCTGCTGTCAACGCTCAAACGCACGCGCGAACTGCTGGCGCAAGGCAAGCTGTCACTGCCAGGAGGTGCGCAATGAACGCCGTCAACACTGTGCATCCCGATCTTGCACGCCCGAATGTCCTGGTGCTGGGCGCCACAGGCGGCACGGGCCGGCTGATCGTGAAGCAAGCCCTCGCACGGGGGTTTGCGGTTCGGGTGCTCGTGCGCTCGCCCGCAAAAGCAGCCGGCCTGGACGGCGCCGAGGTCTTCATCGGTGACGCCCGCGACGAAGCCGTGTTGCGCAAGGCGCTGCAGGGCATGGATGCCGTGGTGAGCGCCCTGGGCACGCCGGTCAGCCCGTTCAAAGAGGTGACGCTGCTGTCGTCGGCAACGAAGGCGCTTGTGAACGCCATGAAGGCCGCCGGGGTCTCGCGCCTCGTGTGCATTACCGGCATGGGGGCGGGCGACAGCGCCGGCCACGGAGGGTTTGTTTTCGACCGCTTGATTTTTCCCGCCCTCTTGCGCAAGGTGTATGCCGACAAGAACCGGCAGGAAGCGATCGTCAGGGACAGCGGCTTGGACTGGGTGCTGGTGCGTCCTTCGGTGCTGAATGACAAACCCGCCAGGCACGAGACACGGGCCCTCACGGACCTCTCTGATTTTCATGGCGGGACGATCGCCAGGGCCGACGTCGCGAGCTTCGTCCTGGACCAGGTGCACGCCACCACCTGGCTGGGCCGCTCACCGCTCATTAGCTGGTGAACCGCACAAACTCTAGACAAGGAAACAACCATGAAATCCGCCGCAGCAACAGTAACCACGACGATTGAGGCATCCAGGGAAAAGACCTTCCTGCACATCGTGCCCATTGACCTCACATCGATCTTTACCGGGTACGGCCCCCTCCCATCGGTATCGCAGACGCTGAACCAGACCGGCCCGTGGGATGCCGCGGGCCGGACCCGAAACGTGGTTTTTTCCGACGGGAGTTCCGCCCGGGAGACTTTGACAAGCTACGACTACCCAAATCGGTTCGCCTACCGCATCACGGAATTCACAGGGGTGCTGCGCTTTCTTGCCAGCGAAGCACGCGGTGAGTGGTGGTTCGAAGACGTGCCGGGCCGCTCCGCAACGTCTGTTCGCTGGCGCTACGAGTTCGTCAGCCGATCAGCCATCCTGAAGCCTCTGGTCAGCCTTTTTACGCGGAGCTTGTGGCGGGGTTATATGGGTAAGGCGCTGCGTCTGTCCAAGGAACAGGTGGAAGGCTAGCAAGGCGAACTGTTTGTGCATGCGCGCGGGAATAGCCGGGGTAGCCGCCGGTAAGATGACCGTTTTCGGTCAGAAGCAGACATCAGAACCCGCAGGGCGCATTTATAGTGCTTCGGCGCGGCACGGTAGACGGCAAGAATGAACGCTGACGGCGCACTGCCGAAAGTGCAATCGGGTCGACGGCTGGAGGTGCCTTCATAATTAAGGCCTTCCCCCGCTTGTTTGAGATGCCTACCTTCCGTCATGAATAAATTCTCGCTGCAACAGCAGGTGCTGAAGCGGCTCGCCGAAGACCTGCTGCAAGCCGAAGATGCAGTGCGGGTGGCACACGAAACGGCGACCCACGCAGAAAATATCGCCGAAAACAAATACGACACATTGGGACTCGAAGCCGCCTACCTGGCCACCGGCCAAGTTCGGCGCGCCGAAGCCATCCGCCAGGCGATGGCCAAGTGGCGCCAATTCCGCCCGCGTCCCTACGACGCCAGCAAAGGGATACAGCTCGGCGCGCTGGTCTGTCTGGTCGATTCCGACGACAAGCAGCAACAGCTCTTTCTCGGCCCGGATGGGGGCAGCATGCAGTTGGGCAGCGGCACTCAGCTGGTTCAGGTCATCAGCATGGAAGCCCCTTTGGGCAGGGCCATGCTGGGCAAATGCGAGGGTGATGATGTGTCGATACAGGTCGCTGCAATCGGACAGCAGTTTGAGGTGCTGCGGGTTCATTGAGCCGTAAACGACTCATCTGGGCCCAAAGCGGTCTTTGCACATCCTTCCACACAAACCTTCATTTCAGGCGGCAGGCTGGAGAACTCGGGCCTGCTGGAACAATATCCGACGGTGTCGGCCTATATCGCGCGCGGCGTGGCGCGGCCGGCTTAGCGGCGGGCCTTTGAGGCGCAACACTGCGTGTGCGCCCTGGAAACTTACTCAGCCGTCTCGCCCGAATCCTTGATCACCTTTTCCCAGCGCGCCATTTCCGCCTGAACATAGGCCTTGTGGCCGGCTGCGCTGAGCCTGGCGTCGGTCACGAGACGCAAGCCCAGCGCTTCCTGGCGCTTGATCAGCTCCGGGTCCTTGAGGGCTTCACGCAGCGCCGCATTGAGCCTGGCCAGAACCTCGGGCGGCGTGCCGTGCGGCGCATACACGCCGTGCCAGACCGTGACGTTGAAGTCCGCGAGGCCGGCCTCGGCCAATGTGGGCGTTTGCGCAAGCGAGGGCAGGTTCAGGCGCTCCTTGCTGCTGACGCCATACACCTTCACTTTTTTGCCCTCGATTTGCGGCACGGCGTTGGTCGCCTGTTCGCACATCAGGTCTACCTGCCCGCCTATCAAATCCGTCATGGCGGGGGCCGTTCCCTTGTAGGGGACTGCCACCATTTTGGACTTGAGCGCACTTTGCAGCATCAAGCCGCAAAGGTGTGAAGCCGACCCGACACCCGCGTTGGCCAGATTCACACGGCCGCCGGAATCCGCCACCCACTTGCGCAGTTCGGCAAGGTTGTTGGCCCCGAGTGTCGTGCGGCCGATCAGCACGGAGGGCGCTTCGTTGATCAGGCCCAGGTACTCGAAGTCCTTCAGGGTGTCATAGGGCAGTTTTTTGTACAGGGCCGGCGCGGTTGCAAGGCCGATGTGATGCACCAGCAGCGTATAGCCGTCGGCCTTGGCGCGGGCAACGCGCGCCGCGCCAATGGTTCCGCCGGCGCCGGCGGTGTTGTCGACGATGACGGTCTGGCCCAGCGGCTTGCGCAACGCTTCGGCCAGGTCGCGGGCGATTTTGTCGCTGGGCCCGCCGGCGGCGAAGGGCACCACCAGGGTCACCGGCTTGTCCGGGTATTGCGCCCAGGCCGCCGGCGCGGCCGACAGGCTGAGCGCCATGGAAACAAGAACCCGTTGGAACATCAGCTGATGGTTTTTCATGTGTTGTTTCCTTTGTGGTCGCTAATCGCTAATCGCTAATCGCTAATCGCGAACCGTTAACCGCTAACCCGAATCAGGCTGAAAGGGCCCGCATCTGGGCGTAAAGCTCGGCCTTGCCTTCAAAACCAATACCAGGCAGTTCAGGCAAGCTTACATGGCCGTCAATCACCTTCACACCATCAGGGAAACCGCCGTAGGGCTGGAACAGGTCGGGATAGCTTTCATTGCCGCCAAGGCCCAGGCCTGCCGCAATGTTGAGGGACATCTGATGCCCGCCGTGGGGAATGCAACGCGCGGGCGACCATCCGAACTGCTTGAGCACTTCGAGCGTGCGCAGGTATTCCACAAGGCCATAGGACAGGGCGCAGTCGAACTGCAGCCAGTCGCGATCGGGGCGCATGCCGCCATACCGCAGGAGGTTGCGGGCGTCCTGGTGCGAGAACAGGTTCTCGCCGGTGGCCATGGGGCCGGGATAGAACTCTGAAATCGCCGCCTGCAAGGCGTAGTCCAGCGGGTCCCCGATCTCTTCGTACCAGAACAGCGGAAATTCGCGGAGCATCTTTGCATAGGCAATGCCGGTTTCCAGGTCGAAGCGGCCGTTCGCATCCACGGCAAGCCGGGCCTCTGAGCCGATCTCTTTCAAGACCGCCTCGATGCGCGCCCGGTCTTCATCGATGGAAGCGCCGCCGATTTTCATCTTGACCACGTTGTAGCCGCGGTCCAGGTAGCTGCGCATCTCGGCGCAGAGTGCCTCGTTGCCTTTGCCGGGGTAGTAATAGCCGCCGGCAGCGTAGACAAAAACGCGCGGATTTGCCTCGCGCCCATGCCGCTCGGCCAGCATGCGGAACAGGGGTTTACCCTCAATCTTGGCGACCGCATCCCATACCGCCATATCGATGGTGCCCACGGCAACAGAGCGCTCGCCGTGGCCACCGGGTTTTTCGTTGCTCATGGCGGCCGCCCAGACCTTGGCGGGGTCGATGTTCGTGCCTTTGGCGTCGATCAGGCTTTCGGGTGCCGCGTCAAGAATGCGGCCGAGGAAGCGCTCGCGGATCAGCCCACCCTGCCCGTAACGGCCATTGGAGTTGAACCCGTAGCCCACCACCGGCTTGCCGTCCCGGATCACGTCGGTGATGACGGCCACCAGGCTCAGCGTCATCTTGCTGAAGTCGATGTAGGCGTTGCGGATGGGTGAGCTGATGGGGAGGGTTTTCTCCCTGATTTCAACGATTCTCATGGCGGTCTCTATGACGGGTTGTGATGATGGTCGTTATGATCGCGAAGGCTGCCGCATTTGACCAATGCTGTTTTTCTTTTCTTCAATGCTTTCAAAGCACCGGGCATGAATTTCTCCTGGCTCGAAGACTTTTCCGCGCTGGCCGCGACGGGCAACTTCTCCCGCGCGGCCGAAGAGCGCCACATGACGCAGCCGGCTTTCGGGCGCCGGGTGCGCGCCCTGGAAGAGTGGATAGGCACAGAACTGTTTGACAGAAGCTCACAGCCGGTCCGGCTGACCGAAGCCGGCCGGTGGTTCCAGGGCATTGCCAATGACTTGACGGCCCAGGTGGCCCGCGTGCCGGGCGAGGCCAGGATCATTGCCGAAGCAAGTTCGCATTCGCTCCGGTTTGCCGCAACCCACGCGCTGTCGTTTACCTTCATGCCGGGCTGGCTGCGGAGTTTTGAAGCGCACACCATGGCCGGCACCATGCACCTGGAGTCCGACGTGCTGGCGCGCTGCGAGGCACTGATGGAACAAAGCAAGGTGCAGTTTGTGGTGTGCCATGCCCACCCTGGCGCGCCAGGGGGGCTTGAGGCCGGTGGTTTTCCCTCGATTCAAATTGGCGCCGACTACCTGATGCCGGTGACGGCGCTTGATGCCTCAGGCAAACCCCTGCACACCCTGAAGGCGGGCAAGGCGCCGGTATCGCTTCTTGGCTACAGCGCCGAATCGGGGCTTGGCCGCATCCTGCGCGAAACAAGGTTTGAGGCCATGGAGAAGGTCTCCACGCAAACGGTGTTCACCGCACACCTGGCCTCGGTGTTGAGAACCATGGTCCTCGAAGGCCGCGGCGTCGCATGGCTGCCGCAAACCTTGATTCATGACGACCTGGCAAGCGGCCGTGTGATCGAAGCGGGTGTGCCGGCGTTGCGCGTTCCGCTGGAGATCAGGCTCTTCCGGTCTCGTAATGCAATGGGGCGGGCCGCGGAGGCGCTTTGGGAGGCTGTGACGAGGGCGAGAGACGTTACCTGCTAACGCTCCTCTGATGTCCGCTCCTGGCCGGAGCCGGTCATCTTGCCGGTGGCTGCGAGCCCAAAGCAGCTTGACCGATGCGGCGCCGGCGCATGAAGACAAACGCGGAGGCCAGCAAAGGACCCGACAGTGTGAGCATGGCAATGGGCGCCGTTCCCGCAGGCGTCAATGAGCCCCTGGAACGCGGAGGCTGGAGTCTGCTGTAGTCGATCATCATGGGGAACTGTTGGGAATATCGGCTTCTGTCTATGGCTTCACTGGGATGACATTGACATCTTGCCGTATCGGGAAGAGAACCGATCGAACGAAATTTCGACTATTGGAGGGATTCTGGGATACGTCCTTCTTGGGGCAGGCATTGGACAATCCGGGCATCCTGTATTGAACATGCCCGGCGCGAAGCCACGGAGCCGCAGGTTCGCCCGCATTCCCAAAGCCGCCTGAGAAGACAGTTTGGCCCTGAAGAAAATCCATGGCATAAGCGACAAACTCACCAAGCACCTCATCCGTCTTCACGTCAACTATCGTCCATTTAGTCCCGGCAATCCAATGTTCACGGTCTGCTGGGGTTGAAATGTCTTCAATCCGGATCGCATAGGCGCTTTTGGCTCGCTCGGAAAATTCCCTGCGCGTCCTGAACTCGGATCTCACACTCGCATCCGTGTACTGGTAGAAGCCCGAAACTCCGTCTACCTTGGCCGGCATTTCGATAAGCGGATACCTGGTGACCTCATCGTAGTTGGGAGTGTGCCACCGCGCCTCCCACTCTTTCTTTGTCAAGAACTCGTGAACGAATACAGTTTCAGGGTTGTAGCCGGTGTCTATTTGAGAGTAGACGTCTCCGACGAACCCTTTCTGTGCCAACTCCACTTGGCTTGTCTTTTCCCGTAGGCCATAAACAAGTATGCCCTCCACATTTCGCACCTCGCGAAAGACCTTGGCGCCGGCCTTTTCGCACACCGTTTTGAAATAATTCGCATGCGGTTCAAATTCTTTGTTGAAATTGTTAGTCGCTCTGGTTCGCTCACGCTCACTGCTGCCCAGGTACCAGTACATAGAGCCCAAGGCGAGACCGCATGTGATCGTAAAGAGTGCCAGCTTGGTAATCAAGCCAGAGAACAGCTGCAGACGTCCCAAGGGTTGCAATACAAAAAATATGACAACTGCCGTCCAGGGGACAACCATGTACAAGGGGACTGCGGTACCTCCACCATACGGCGCAGCGGAAAGAAATGCGATGCCGACCAAGATGGCAGCCCCTATTGCCCACACTATTGCGCCAACAACCAGGCGAGTTATGAAGCTTCCAATTACGGCACCAGTTTTTCCAGTTTCCATCTCCCGTCCTCTCTTGGTCGGTCGTCATCCCGATTGGCAATCTTGCTAATTTGATGAGGACGCATTTATCTGTCAATGCTTAAGCAAACATCTGCCAAAACCTGCAATGCTGCATTTGTTCGAACATTTGCCAGCTGGCCGAGCCCGCACATGAGTGCCTTGGTGCAGATATTTTCCTGGAAAATTATTGTGGTGGACCGCGACGCATGGTCGCTATGTGTCCCGCAAATGATGTCTCCAGGTCCCATTGCGGCAAGCTGGTCATATCACCGTATTTATTGCAATTGGCGCGGAACGCTGCCGTTCCATACGCCGCCAGGGCGCGTCTCTGGTTTGTCTTGAACGAGAGATTCCGGTTGTACACATCGAGTTTGTATCGAGCTCCCAGAACAGGGTTCTCCAGAATCCGGGCCCTGTGGCGCTCGATTTCCTCTAAAAGATTCAGGTGCCTGGTTCGCCAGAGTTGGTAATGCTGTTCATTGTTTTCGCCGGTCTCTGGAAATTCCTCCGAACAGATGTCAGCGATATCCCGGATGGCTTCGACGATACCCAAAATGACGCCCAGATCACGGTAATACTCGCCGGTGGATCGGGGTCCCTGTTGAGCGGACAGATTGCCGTGCATTGCCAGTGCGGACAAGGCCATGCAGGCGAGTGCGGTCATTTTTTTCATGGGCCTCCTCCGATAGTTGTGTGCATCAAGGTTCATGAGAGTGCATCCACAGATCGAGCCTCGCAATCTCGAACTCGACCGGTCCATCCCATGGAACCTCGCCGAACTCTATGACAAACCCATTCACTTCTACCAGGCCTTCGGCTTCATTGATGCATCTACCGCAACCGCGATAGCCGAAATGGCTTGTTCGCTCAAGCCACTCTCGCGAGAGCCTTTCCTTTTCTTCCTCTGGCCAGTCCAGGAAAAATGGAACTCTCACGTCGTGATCCGTCCCAGAGTGGAGAAGATTGGGCACGCGATCGCCGACTGAACAAGACCCCAGGTGGCAAAAGGCAACTATCTCGCCGCAAGTACTTTTAAGTGTCACCGATACGCACTCGTCGCCGGCACCGCTAAAAGGCTCAACGTGTGCAACAAGGAGGTCGTTCATAACCAACTCTTTCTGTCGGTGGCAATGTCCGCTTCCAGTCGCCAGGCGTCACCGAACGGAGAGCTCAATGTCATGATCCACTCGGCGCCGGCACTTGTCCGTTGCGCAGACCAGCCAGGCTGAAGCGCGGCCACTTGCGTCAGAAAACTGCAAATCCAAACCGGGGCGCCCAAGCTGGACTTTCACCAGAGATTTGGCCTACACAGGCCACTATTGCTTCGACATTCCTTATCGCAGTGCCGTGGATCCATGCCTCTGCGCTGCAGAGATCCAGTGATCTGCACAAGTATGGGCTCGACACGACGCCCTTCCCAGAATCGCGCTTTCCAGGTCGCACACATCTCAGGCACGCTCAAGGAGTCGTAGTAGGCCTCCACGTCTTGCTTCGGAGCGTTCGCGGCCCAGCCAGGACTGCTTCTCGCGCCAAAGGTATGGGAGCCATCCAGATTTGCTGAACATCCCACTGCCATGAGGCATAAGGCCAAGGTCCAGAACCCTCTCAGCATTTTTTTATCCATACGAAAACTCCCAATGGTGACGGCAGACCAAGCCATACATAAAGCTTGCAAGTGAACGCCTATCGGATATCGGCGGATAGGGGTCACCGCAGCGATGCCTGCATCTGGCTAATAGGCGACATCCTAGCCCAAGCCGCGATGGCCCGAAGCGGTCATTTGGCCGAACCCCGACGGACGCATTCCATCGCCTCCGCAGACGCCGTGAAGCCAAGCCTGGAAAAAAACTCACGCGCTCCTTCGCGCCCCGCGCGAAGCACCCATGTCACGTGGGGTTCGTCACCAATGATGCGCTCAACCAGCTGGGTCCCAATACCCTGGCCGCGGCAGGACTCTTGCACCACGACCATCGAAAGATACCCATTGGACAAGCCGTCGGTGATGGCGCGGGCGAACCCGACGATTTGCCCTTCCTCTACGGCGACAAGAGCACGCTGGGACGCATCGGCCAGTTTCAGCAAGTAGTTCATTGAAGGAATTCGATGCTGCCACCCATTGGCGGTTAAAAGTCGATACACGTCTGCGGCATCGGCCTGCTGAAAGGGTCTGATTTGCATGAATATTCGCTTTCTGGCCGATTGTCGCCGTCGCGACTTCAGCTGGATCGCATCCGAAGTGGACACACAAAATCTCACGCCGTACCGTCTTTTCATATCGGGTATTCACCTCGGTCCGGGGCACCACTTCGCATGAGAAGGGCTGCGCGCATCGCCCGGTCTACCGATCTCAGTGACTCGAAATTTTCGAGCTTCACGACCTCAAGACCTTCGAAGTTGTTACGCTCGTTCGTGACCCCAACAAATGCGACCCCAGCCTCACGAGCGGCGCGTAGATCACCGAGTGAATCGCCGAAGAAAACAAGTTCCTCTGTTGGATGCCGCTCTACGATTTCCAAGAGAGCCTCGACCTTTGGGATGCGGCTTCCGTACACCTCAGCGAAGCGGTGAAACAGAGAATTTCGGAGAAGTTGCTCCCGCACCTCTTCCTCCGGCGCGGTCGAACTCACGTAGAAGACATGGTCGCCTTGGGTAATGAACCCCTTTACACCCTCAACGAGCTGCGCGGCCGCCAGCCCCGCCTCAAGACACTTCGCATATCGATCAAGGTAGTGAGCGAGTCGTTCCTGCGTGGCCTTGATGCCGATGATGGTTTCAAGAATTTCCACCAGCTTGTCGCGGCGAGAAACTCCGCCGTTGCCGAGGATGTAATCACTGATGGCATCTTGCTTGTCCCAATAGTCGGCGAACATGGAGAGCATTGCCCTGTGCTTAAGGAGGTTCGATTTGACAATGACGCCGTCAAGGTCAAGCACTACCACCGGTCTTTCGCTCATTTTCGAGTTCTTTCGAAAAATTGAATTTCAGCCTTCAAGTGAAGGCTTTCTTCCAGGCGAAGCGCCCGCCTCGGTCCACCGGTTTGTCGGCCCGGTCAGCGGGACGGCTGAATAAGCGGCGCAAAATTCGTGTCCGCAATCATTTTTGCAAACTGGACCGGATGAAGCTCGACCGCTTCTTGACGGGCAATGCCCTGGTTTTTATCCCATAGCTGCTTCAGGTTTGCCTCGATCGAATCTCCAAGGTCCAGCTCACGCTTGAGGGTCTCAACCCAGGAGTCGCCCCCTCCATAAGTCTTTTGCACGACTTTCGCCATCAAGGCATCCTTGTCCGGCGGCAACTCGCCGATGCTGTGCAAGACGAAGTTTTCGAGCAGCACCAGCAGCGGCTTGCCTGCGTAACGCTCGGGCTCGGCTTCCTTGCTGTAAGGATGCGTCGGTTTGGCCTTGGTTTTAAAGAGTCCGAACATTTTGTCTCTCCCTGGCGAATGTCTGCTTCTGACCGATTGTCGGCATCGTAACCGCAACGGGAATGGGGCCCGATGCGATGAAGCTTCGCCCGCTTCCTACGAAATACCGGGTGTTTTTCTCCCTCTTCCAGGAGGCAGCCCCGGCATCATGGGCTTATTGCCATGACCTGCACAGGATAAAACATGAAACACAACCGTTTGATTTACTCCGCCCTCATAGGCGCGGTGGCCAGTGCGCGCTCCATGACGCCCATGGCCGGCATCGCGGCGGCACGGCTGCTGGGCCATCGCACGCCGGGGCGGCTTGTACTGCTGGACCGTCCCCTGTTCAGGAATGGCGCCCTGGCCATGGGTGTGGGCGAGTTGTTCGGCGACAAGATGAAGACCGCACCGGACCGCACGGTTTTTCTGGGACTGCTGGCGCGCGTGATGAGCGCCGGCATCGCGGGCGCGGCCCTGGCGCCGCAGGGCCGCGAGCAGGCCGGCGCTTTGACGGCGGTTGCGACCGCCGTACCGCTTGCCTACCTGACGCTGGCAGGCCGCAAGCGCGCGATGGCGCGCATGGGCCAGACCCGCAGCGGCTTGATCGAGGATGCGCTGGTTGTTGCCGCCGGCGCGGCGGTGGTGGCGCTGGCGGTCAGGCGGCAAAACGGTTTGTGAACGCCCGGCGCTGGAACCTCGCCCTCACGGGCGCCAGATCACTGGCTCCCCGTTGGGCCCTACGGAGCCAAGCACCATCTGCCCACGCCAGTCCACCAGCACGAGCTTGTATTGTTTGTACAGACGGGTGAAGGCGTCCGTCAGTACGCGCTCGTTGCCGCCGCGCTCCACCATGGCCGCAAGTATGCTGACCGTGGCCCCATCGGCAACGCCATAGAGAAACACGGAGCCCGCCAGCCGGATGGTGAAGCCGCCTTTGACCTGGCCGAGGGAGGCGGAGGTGGTGGTCAGAATCGGCGCCGGCGCGATATTGCCTTGGAGAGTCGAAGCGAGGTCTTTGGGGCTGGACGCGCCGACGAGGGGAGACCCGACAATACGCCGGGCATAAATATCTTTCCAGCCGTACTGGATCCGGTTCTGCTGCTCGAAGGCCTTGAACTCTTGCATCCGCTTCTGGAGTTCCGGCAGGCTTGCAGCGGGGAAGAACTCAATCTGCCGCCATTCATCTTCATGGAACTTCGGCGCGCCTGCAGAGGAGCTTGCCGTGGGCGCTTCAAACTGCAGGGTATCCGCCGCAATCGTCGACATGGTGAAGCCGATGTTCCGGGGGTCCATGGTGGTCACCGGCTGTGCGCCGATTCCGGCACCGGCCAGGGCGAGGGCTAGGGCCGCGAGGCCAGTGAGGAGTCGTTTTTTGAGTTTCATGTTTGAGATTGATCATGCCTTCCGACGATGTCTGCTTCTGGCCGCTAGGCGCCGTCGTTCGGAGGGCTTAATGCCATGGTCCACTCGGCGCCGGCACTTGCCCGTTGCGCGGACCAACCAGACGGAAGCGAGGCCACTTGCATTACCGTTGGATCCCGTTCAACGACAGTTCGTAGCGATACGAGCAACGCCTCTGACATATCGATTGGTTCGCCGGTGAGGAATGACCAAGCAACGTCATCCTCTTCTGAATCCCGCAACACCAGAAGTATTGGCTTCCTGCCGTCAATGATTGAACGGATGGTAAACGCCACTTCATTCGGCGGAGATTCGAATGCCCAATTGAAGGGATCGCGTTCCTCTGTGGTTGTCATTTTCTTATCTCCCTGGATCATTTGAATTTCCACTTTTGGTCGTGCACGATGTGGAAGGTTTCCCCTACCGCACAGCATAGGAAACTTTCGTAACAATGGCTATGTGGTCAGCACGTTTTCGTATGGTGGGCGAAAGAGGCTCGAACGGCGCCAAGCTCCTGACAAGTTCCTGCACATAGGCCGCGAATTCAGGCGACGACGCCTCTTCGGTACTAAGTTCTTTGATCTCTCCATCGGAACCAATGGTGAGCTTGAGAATGACAGAGCCAGGGAGCTTCATGTCGCGTTGATTCGGCGGTGCCTTCGTAGATTCTTGCTCAATGCGGGATGTCACCCGCTTGAAATAAGCGCCAAAAACCGAAAAGGTCTCCTTGGGGAGTGGCTTCCGCGATTTCTCCTCAGCGATTCGGCGCTCAATCTCGCGAACCAACTCCTGAAGTTGAGCCCTGCGTTCACGCCTTTCGCGCACTGCAGGCGATTCGTCTGGTCTCGGTGAGGGCTCCTCTGGAAAATTCGCCAATTGCTTCTTGATTTGGCGAAGTGAGGCAGCTTGCTCACTCTCCATATCACGAACCTCAACCGGCTTCTTGCTAGCCACGGGACTGGACTCGGCACGCGTTGGACTATGCGCGAGTGATAACACGCCTGCTGCCAAGAGAAGCGCTCGCAATGCGATCAGAGTGGCGCTTCTAAGCGGCATAAAGCAATGTATCTCCTGCAAGAGACCTACTGCGGTGGGCAACCTCATGGTGTCACTCCTTGGTCTGCATTCATTGATGACGCCCTTCTTCTGCGCCCGTGGTTTCTAGAAGCGCCCCACACGGCGCAAGCAGCACTCACTTCTGGTAAAGAAACCCCGTCTGCCCAGGCTCGCGAAATGCACAGCATGATGACAGTTCCCGGGTCGCCTCCGCCTCGCTGACCTGCGCAAGCCGCCAGCTGATTTTGCCGGGGCTGTAGGAAGTGCCGATGTCAATGCCGGTGTTGAGCAGGCGATAGAAGACCTTTTCCTGGGGCGCCCAGCTGGCGTTAAAGCCTATGGGATCTTTGAACATCTGTATGTCTATGGGCCAGCGCTGCTGCAGGAAGTAGCTGCCTGCCGGGACATTGAGCCGGGTGAATTCCCCGCTGCCGATGCTGGCCACTTCCACCTCGTTGATCAGGAAGGTGGCATCCCGTATCGCGTAGGCCATGCTGCGGGGCCGGTAAATGGTGACGATGACATCGTCCGCTTGCGGGGGCGGCGACGGCAGGGTGCTTATTTTGGCCGGTGCGCAGCCGGCAATGGCAGCAGACAACAGCACAAGCAGCAGGGCGGCATGCGCCTTCAACATCTGTTTCATTCGGTCTCCCCCTCCGGTAACGCAGTTTCTGTGTTTCCTCCCCAAGGCCGGATTGAACCCTGGAAGCGATGGATCGCCAACCATTCTATGAACAGCGGGCCCATCCCCGCAAAGCCATGAATAAAAAGGTATGCGTTACGCCCCTGTAACCACAGCCCAACGACTACCAAAGACGGCTCGCCCAAGCCCAACAACACTGGCAAGATCGGCGAGAGCCTGGCCGGGCAATCCAGGCCACAACAAAAAACAACACTTCCGGGCGACGGTTGCCGTTAAGCCTTTGAGCACAACGGCACCGGTAAGGCCGCGCCGCGGTCGCTCCCCGAAGCCCAATATCCGAAACCCGACAAAGAATGTCAGCAGGCAGATTCTTCCCACGCGAAGGCATGGTGGATGTTCCTAAGCTTATTTTCCTAAACTGAATACGTAGGACCCCTCATTCCACCCTCTGATATGGTTGTTGTCCTTCCCCTCACCCACGGAAATCCTTTTTCTTCCTCAATGACGCCCTCCCCGCCAGCCGCCAACGGAAGCGCCCATCGATGAGCCCGCGCGAGTCCTGGGTGAGCACGCAGCTGACCCACTCCTTTATGCGCAACGCGTGGCCCACGCTGCATGCGGCTGTGCTGGTGATCATGGTGGTGGTGGCGATCCTGTACTCGCATGTGGATCACTGGGACCTCGGGGTGTGGGTGGTGGCGGCGGGGTCCATGACGATGCTGCGCTATGCCATCCTGCACGCCTACCGCACGCGGGTGATGGAGTCCGACGCGCTGGCGCTGCGGGAGTTCATGTCTTTGCACAGCTGGGCCTGGCCCCTGAGCGCGGCGGTCTGGGGCTCGCTGATGTTTGTGGTCTACCACCGGGCGCCCGTGGAGGAGCAGTTGCTGTGCATGCTGATCCTGTCAAGCATCGCGGCGGCGGCGGTGTCTTCTTCGCCGCCGAATCTGCGCACGTTCACGGCGTACTGCAACGGCCTGGGCGCGGCGGTGCTGGCGGCGCTCATCTGGCGCATGGACTTTGGGGGCGGCGTGCCTGCGGCGCTGGACACCGGCGCCGAGATGGCGGTGGTGCTGATCTTCCTGGCGGTGGCGCATGTGACGGGCCGGCGCATGCACCGGGCGCAGAAGATCAGCCTGGAGCGGCAGTTCGACCGCCAGGAGCTGATCAAGGCGCTGGAGGAGCGCAAGCGCGCGGTGGCCGATGCCGAGGCGGTGCGCACGCGCTTTATCGCCAGCGCGGCGCATGACCTGCGCCACCCCGTGCATTCGCTGGGCTTGTATGCCGACTGGCTGACGCTGGAACCGGAGTTCGCCACACAGATCGCGCGCAAGATCGCCGACTCGACGCGCAGGATCGACAACCTGTTTGACTCGCTCTTCAGCCTGGCAGGGCTGGACCCGGCCACGCTGACGGTGCATACGCAGCCGGTGGACCTGGCCGCACTGATCCACACGGTGGCCGAAGAACACCTGCCGCTGGCCCGCGAAAAAGGTTTGCGCCTGCGCACGCGCTCGGCCCCGGGCCGGGCGATGTCCGACCCTGTGCTGCTGGCGCGGCTGGTGGGCAGCTTGCTGTCCAACGCCCTGTGCAACACGCACGGCGGCGGCGTGCTGCTGGCGGCACGGCAGCGGCGCGGCCAGTGGCGCATAGAACTCTGGGACACGGGCGCGGGCATCGCGCACGAACGCCAGCAAACTTTTTCGCAGGGGATTCCGCAGCAGGGAACGGCCGAGGGCTTCGGCCTGGAGCTGGCGGCGATTTACCGCCTGAGCCAGCTGCTGGGCCACCCGGTGGGGATGGCGGACCGGCAAGGCCGGGGGAGTGTTTTTTGGGTTGAGCTGGCGCGGTATGAGAAGGGTTGATGCCGGGTCTTGCTCCGGCGGGCGCGCTTTCCCTCTCTACCTCTGCTTCGTCTGCTTACTCTTCTAGGGGTTGCTGGCCGGGGGTTGCCCGGCGGCAACTTACTTTTCTTTTGCTTCGCCAAAAGCAAAGTAAGCAAAAGAAAAGGCGACCCTGGTGTCTGCGTCCCTCCGCTTCGCTACGGGCAGCCTGTGGTGCTCGGTCCAGACGGGGTCAAAAACAACTCGCTTCGCTCAAACACGTTTTTGCCCTGATCCGTCTGGACCTGCGCTCCTCGGCGCAGACACAAGGGGCCCGGATACCGGACAGCCAAACAGCCGAAGAAAAAAAACCAATTACCTAGAACCACAAGGGCACGCCATGGCGTGTCCTTGTTTGTATTGGAGTTCAGTATTTGTCTTCGGTATGGTTTTGGTATTTCGCGCTTCCCCGTCCTGGCTGGGCCGAGGAGCGCAGAGACAAGCGGATCAGGGCAAAAACGTGTCTGAGCCGAAGGCGAGTTGTTTTTGACCCCGCTTGGCTCGAGCACCGCAGGTTGCCCGTAGCGAAGCGGAGGGACCCAGACTGCGGGTCGCCTTTTCTTTGCTTACTTTCTTTTGGCGAAGCAAAAGAAAGTGAGTTGCCGCCGGGCAACCCCCGGCCAACTGGACTAAGAAGAAGGAAGAGCGCGCCCGCCGGAGCAAGACCCGGCGGAACGAACGGCCGCATATTTCTCCAACAACAAATACAACACCAAGCCGCCAGCCAAAGGCAAGAAGTAATACAGCGCCCGGTAAGCCAATACTGCCCCCATCAGGGCCCCTTGCCGGACACTGCCGGACAGCAAAGCCAGGTACACCGCCTCCAGCACCCCCAGCCCACCGGGAATCGGCATGACCACCCCCACGATGGAGGCCACCATCAACACCCCCAGCACCTTGCCGTATTCCACCTGGCCGCCCAGCAGCGCGTACATGGCCGCACCCATCAGTGCCCAGTTGGTGGCCGAGAGCAGCAGTTGCGCCAGCGCCAGTCCCGGCGAGGGCAGGGTCAGCCGCTTGCCGCGTATGCGCCACACGCGGCCGTGCGCGAACTTGCAGGCTGCTGCATAAGCCAGGGCCAGCAACACCATCGCCATGCCCAGGGCGCGCAGGGCCGTCGCGCCTATGTGCGCATCGCCGGGCAGCGCGATCAGGCCGCTGGCAAACAGGCTGCCGGCCACCAGGCCGTAGCCCAGCCAGTTGGTCGCCAGGCTGATGCCCACGATCTGCGCAATCGTCGCCTCATCCAGCCCCGCGCGCGTATACAGCCGCGCACGCAGCGCCACGCCGCCTACCAGCGAGCCCAGGTTCAGGTTGAAGGCATAACTCGTCACCGCGATGGCCCAAGTCTGCAGGCGCGGCAGCTGGTGGCGCGTGTGGCGCCGGCCTATCAGGTCGAAGCAGCCGTACAGCACATGGCTGGCCGTGGCCAGGCCCAGCACCCCCAGCAGCAGCCACGGCGAATAACGCCACAGCGACTGCCAGGCGCCGGCCCAGTCCACCTTGTGCGCATGCGACACCAGCAGGCCCAACACCACAACGCCCAGCGCCGGGAAAACCCAGCGCCGCATGCGCGGCCACAGCGAAGCAGCGGCCACGGAAGAGGCGCGGGTGCTGCCGCGTGAAGAATGGGTGTCGGCGGAACCGGGCGCCGCGGTACTGGCCATGATGGCTGCATCTTCGCGTGGGATACGTGCCCGGCGCCAGAGCAGGGCGCGCTGCTTTTTGTAGGCGAAGACCGACGGCGGAGGGCCGGGTCTTGCGCCGGCGGGCGCGCTCTTCCTCTTCATCCTCCTCTTTACTCTGCTTAGGCTTGCTGGCCGGGACTCGCCCCGGCGGGCGAGGCACTTGTCTTTGCTTCGCCAAAGAAAAGTACCCAAAAGAAAGGCGACCGCAGTCTGGGTCCCTCCGCTTCGCTACGGGCAACCTGCGGTGCTCGAGCCAAGCGGGGTCAAAAACAACTCGCCTGCGGCTCAGACACGTTTTTGCCCTGATCCGCTTGTCTCTGCGCTCCTCGGCCCAGCCAGGACGGGGAAGTCCGAAATACCAAAACCATACCGAAGACAAATACCGAACTCCAATACAAACAAGGACACGCCATGGCGTGTCCTTGTGGTTCTAGGTAATTGGTTTTTTGTCTTCGGCTGTTTGGCTGTTCGGTATCCGGGCCCCTTGTGTCTGCGCCGAGGAGCGCAGGTCCAGACGGATAAGGGCAAAAACGTGTCTGAGCGAAGCGAGTTGTTTTTGACCCCGTCTGGACC
>NZ_JBFUGK010000053.1:0-32673 GCF_056402935.1 Polaromonas sp. P3_B1 | reverse complement strand
AGCCAGACATCCCAGCAGCCACACTCGCTGCCAGGCGCAGCAAGCCAACAACCTGCCCACGGACTCCTGACATTTCGCCACCCGGCGTGACGCATCAGGCCGCCGTGCGCACGCCAGTTTCCTGGCGATCCTCCCCGGAGTTTTGACTTGCCCAGCCTGCACTTGCCGCGCGCCACATGCCGCCTGGCCCCGTTCACCGTTCTTTCGCTGGCCGCCGCGCTTCAGAGCGGCGGTAACGGCTCGCACATCCCCAGCACCACACGGCCGAATCTGATGTGCACCACCTACCGTTTCTAGGCACCCAAGGAGCACCATGATGAACAGCCGCAAGGTCAAAACCTGGACCTGGATCCACAAATGGAGCAGCCTGGTCTGCACGGTCTTTATGTTGCTGCTGTGCCTGACGGGGCTGCCCCTGATTTTTCACCACGAGATCGGCCACCTGCTGGGCACCGAAGTGGAGGCGCCCGACTTGCCCAAAGACATGCCGCGCGCCAGCCTCGACAGGGTGATGCAGGTGGCGCAGGCGCTGCACCCTGGCAAGGTAGCCATGTTCGCCTCGCACGAGATCGATGACGACCGCTTCTGGTACGTGACGCTGGGCGACACGCCTACTTCCGAGGTGGGCAACAAAACCGTCGCCGTCGATGCGCGCACCGCTGCCGTGCTGGCGGAGCCGAAGTTCGACGAAGGTTTTATGTACGTGATGTTCAAGCTTCACGTGGACCTGTTCGCCGGGCTGCCCGGCAAGCTTTTCCTGGGCTTTATGGGTCTGTTGCTGCTGGTGGCGATCGTCTCGGGCGTGGTGCTGTACGCACCCTTCATGCGCAAGCTCGAATTTGGCGCCGTGCGGCAGAACCGGCCGCGCGCCAAGTGGCTGGACCTGCACAACCTGCTGGGCATCGTGACACTGGTGTGGGCCTTCACCGTGGGCGCCACCGGGATGATCAATACCTGGGCTGACCTGGTGATCAAGTACTGGCAGTACGACCAGCTCCGCGCACTGCTGGCGCCTTACCAGGGGCAAAAACCGCCGGAGCGCCTGGCCTCGGTGCAGCAAGCGGCAGCGTCGGCCACTGCACTCGCACCCGAGATGAAGATGGCCTTCATCGCCTTTCCGGGCACAACATTTTCGAGCCCGCACCATTACACGGTGTTCCTGCGCGGCAACGAGCCTTTTAATTCGCGCCTGCTCAAACCGGTGCTGGTGGATGCGGGCACCAACGCGCTCACCGCCAGCCCGCCACTGCCCTGGTACCTCACGGCACTGCTGGTGTCGCAACCGCTGCACTTCGGCGACTACGGCGGGATGCCCATGCAAATCCTCTGGGCGCTGCTGGACATTGCCACCATCATTGTGCTGGGCAGCGGCCTCTATTTGTGGCTCAAGCGCCGCAACCCGGCTGCGGTGGCGAAGCCGGCAACGACGGCACGCGCACCGGATTCGCACGCCCTCGCGCACAAGGCACCAGGCGGCGCCGCATGAGTGCAGCAGCTAACTCTTTCTGGCGTTTGTGGCTCTGGCCCCTTGTGCTGGGCCTGCTCAGCGCCAGCGGTTTGCTGACTGCTCTCGTGTCGGACGGCTGGGGCGACTGGTGGGCCTGGCTGAGCCTGGGACTTCCGGTGATCGTGATGGGGTG
Source organism: Polaromonas sp. P3_B1 (assembly GCF_056402935.1). Classification (NCBI taxonomy): domain Bacteria; kingdom Pseudomonadati; phylum Pseudomonadota; class Betaproteobacteria; order Burkholderiales; family Comamonadaceae; genus Polaromonas; species Polaromonas sp. P3_B1. The sequence goes on along the minus strand of NZ_JBFUGK010000053.1, from coordinate 31,033 downwards.
GTTCGCGTGGGTGCCGCGCAAACAAGACCGAGCCTGAGCGGTGAGACCTTGGCGCCGGCATGGCCCTTGACGTCTGCGAACGAGAGTTTCGCGCAGGCGATAAAATACTGCGTTGCTCACGCACGATCTGAGGGCCTGAACTGAAGGAGTGCGCGGCGGGTCCTGCCCTCTTGCATCGTCCAAATTACTTTTCCTTCTTTTCTTCTTCTTTTTCCTCATGAGCGCCTTTAACACCGAACGCATTATTTCCGTCCACCACTGGACCGATACGCTCTTCAGCTTCACTGCCACGCGCGACCCCGGCTTTCGTTTCGTCAACGGCCAGTTCACCATGATCGGCCTGCCGGTCGATGGCAAGCCGCTGATGCGCGCCTACAGCGTGGCCAGCGCCAACCATGAAGACCAGCTGGAGTTTTTCAGCATCAAGGTCGCCAACGGCCCGCTGACTTCGCGGCTGCAGCACCTGAAGCCCGGCGACGACATCCTGGTGGGCCGCAAGCCAACCGGTACGCTGCTGCTGCAAAACCTGCTGCCCGGCAAGACGCTGTGGCTGCTGGCCACCGGCACGGGTCTGGCGCCCTTTCTCTCGCTGATCAAGGACCCCGACACCTACGAGCGCTTTGAGCGCGTGGTGCTGGTCCACGGCTGCCGCACCAGCGCCGAGCTGGCCTACCGTGGCCTGATCGAGCATGAGTTGCACGAGCACGAGTTCCTGGGCGAGCTGGTGCGCGGCCGGCTGATGTATTACCCCACGGTGACGCGCGAGCGCTTTCGCAATGAAGGCCGCATCACCGAACTCATGCAGTCGGGCAAGATCTACACCGACCTCGGCCTGCCGGCGATCTCGGCGGACAACGACCGGCTGATGCTGTGCGGCAGCCCCGACATGCTGCGCGACATCAAGGCCATGCTGGAAGCCCAGGGCCTGGAAGAAGGCAATATGCAGCACGCCGGCCACTTCGTGGTGGAGCGCGCCTTCGCCGAGCGCTGAACGCACCCTCGCTGCAATACGAACGGTTATCACACTCACACGCAAGCAGACCGCGCCAGCAGGGGGAATGCTTGAGTTGTGGGCTACGGCCAGTGACAATGGGGCGATCCGCTCTACAACGATAAGGAATCCCCATGAAAGGCGACGCAAAAGTCATCGCTCACCTGCAGGCGCAGCTCAAGAACGAGCTGACGGCCATCAACCAGTACTTCCTGCACTACCGCATGTACAAGCACTGGGGGCTCGACAAACTGGCCAAGAAGGAATACGAAGAATCCATCGGCGAGATGAAGCACGCCGACAAGCTGATGGACCGCATCTTCATGCTTGACGGCCTGCCCAATCTACAGGACCTGGGCAAGCTGATGATCGGCGAGGACGTGCTGGAAGCCCTCAACTGCGACCTGCAAGCCGAAACCGGGGCACAGGCGACGATCAAGGATGGCATCGCCCACTGCGAGACCGTGCGTGACTACGTCTCGCGCGATTTGCTGCAGGAAATACTGGACGACACCGAAGAGCACATCGACTTCCTGGAAACCCAGATCGAGCTGGTGGCCAAGGTCGGCATTCAAAACTACCTGCAAAGCCAGATGGGCGAACTCAGCTAAGCCGGCAATCCGGCGTCGGGCCTTCAAGCCTGGTGCACGCCGATGAAATACGGGGCCTGCGGGCCCCGTTGTCATTTTGGGGGGCCTGGTTCCCCTCATGCCACTCCTTGCTGGCTCTTCTCCGAGCTAGCCCCCTCCCCGTCTTTTGGCATTTTTGCCACACAAAAAGGCCTGCGCGATCGGGTTCTTCATGATTCCGAAACAAGATATTACGAATCATTATCATTTGGGATAAACTTCGGGCGAACTTTCGAGCCAGCCAATTCGCGTCTTCTCATCGATGCCGAACCAGCCAAGCTTTTTCCTGAACCCGGGCCGCCTGCCAGGCTGGCCCCTGCTTGGAGGCCATCTTGGCACACCCGTCCGCTCGCGCCGCACGATCTGCGCGCAATAAAAAAAGCCGCAACGCCGGTACTAACAGCTTCACTCCTCTCGCCGCGCCTGCGGTCTCTACGTCGTCCTCCGACAAAGCCCTCCTGCCCCTGGGTGCGCTCATGCTGGCGGTCTCGGTGTCTGGTTGGGCGCAAAGTGTTACCCCAGCACCCGCTGCAGGCACAACGTCCGCCACCCAGGCCGAGACCAAAACGCTGGCACCGGTCACGGTCACGGGCACCCGCGACCGGGAAACCCAGACCTACCAGAGCGGCATCACCAGCGTCGGCAAGATGCCCGTGCCGGCCAAAGACATTCCCCAGTCGTTAACAGTCGTCAATGAAAAATTGATGCACGATCAGGGCAAGGACAGCTTCAAGAGCGCGCTGGAAAACGTCATCGGCATCACCTTTGAAGCCGGCGAAGGCGGCCGCGTCGGCGACAACATCCGCCTGCGCGGCTTCAGCGCGGCAGGCGACATTTACCTGGACGGCATGCGCGACATCGCGCAATACAACCGCGACAACTTCAACACCGAACGCATCGAAGTGCTACGCGGCGCGGCCTCCATGCTGTTCGGCCGCGGCTCCACCGGCGGCGTGATCAACCAGGTCAGCAAGCAGGCGCGCCTGATCACCGAACATGAGGTGAACGCCACCGTCGGCACCAAGGGCTACCAGCGCTACCAGGGCGACTTCAACTTCAAGCTCGATGATGATGCGGCCTTGCGCATCAACGCTATGGCTACCGACGGCGACGGCCGCGGCGACAACGCCAGCGCCTCCACCCATCGCCGCGGCCTGGCGCTGGACTACCGCTTCGGCATCGGCACGGCAAATGAATTCGAGATCAGCTACTACCACCTGCACTACAACGACAAGCCCGACTGGGGTTTTGCGTGGCTCAACAGCCGCCCCGCTCCTTCGCCGACCAACCAATACTGGTACGGTCTGAACACCGACTTCCAGAATGACAAGGCCGATGCGCTGACACTGTCCCACACGCACCGCTGGGCGGACGGCAGCAGCCTGAAGACCACGCTGCGCGACGGCTACTACTCACGCGCCATGTGGGCCACTCAGTCCAGTTTCGCCGCCGGCACCACGATCTTCAACCTGAATCCGAACACGGTGGTCAACCGCGGCAACAACTCCAAATCAGGCAGGGAACATCACACCTTCCTGCAGACGGACTACCTGACGAGCACCAATTGGTTCGGGCGCAAAAACAGCATCCTCGTGGGCGCTGAATATGCCGTTGAAAACTCCAGCCGGTCCACCTACCCGTTCGTTACAAATGCGCTCACGCCAAAGCCTTCCACCACGGTTGGCAACCCGATCAGCGGCGGTATCGGAGGCAATCTCACGGATCGCGTCGCAACGCAATTCAAGGCCACTACGCTGGGCGTTTACGCACAGGACACCATTGACCTCACGCCTTACTGGAAATTGGTGGGAGGACTTCGGATCGACAATTTCCGCGGCGACTTCGACCGCGCCGGAAATGCGGCACCCAACAACACCTCTCTGAGTCGATCCGACACGCTGTTGAGCAAACGCCTGGGTGTGATGTTCCAACCGACCGAGGAAGTGAGCTACTACGCGGCCTACGGCACCTCTTTCAATACCTCGGGCGACCTCTACCAGTTCGATCCGCAATCGGCCAACACCCCGCCCGAGAGCAGCCGTAACATGGAAATCGGCGCAAAGTGGGAGCTCTACGGCGGCGACTTGTCCTTCCGTACGGCTCTGGCTCGCACCGAGAAATACAACGAACGCAATACCGACATCGACACCGCCAACAATTCGTACTTGCTGTCCGGCAAGCGCCACACCGATGCACTCGAATTCGAGATTGCCGGCCGCATTACGCCGCAGTGGGATGTTTTTGCGGGCATCGGTTTCCTGAAGGCGAAGATTGACAAGTCCGGCTCCAATGCCGCCGGCCTGGCCGAAGTCGGCGAAAACCCAGGTCTGAGCCCGAGCCGCCAAGCCACCCTGTTCACCACCTACCGCATCGGCGACAAGTGGCGCATTGGCGGCGGTTTTACCGCAGTCAGCCAGAACAAGCCGGCCAACAGCGTGACCAGTACCAACCGCGCGCCAGGCTACGTGAAGGCCGACGCGCTGGTGGAATACCGTATCAGCCAGGGCAACACCCTCAAGCTGAACATCGACAACCTGTTTGACAAGGTCTACTACAACACGCTGTACCGCGGTTTCGCCGCACCCGGCGACGCACGCAGCGTGCGCTTGACGCTGACCAGCAAGTTCTGATGTAAAGAGAGTTCTTCAAGGCCTTGGAACCTGCTCTTGGGCACCTGGGGGATACTCCGGGTGCCTTTTTTCATTTCAGCGATCTTTCCGGAGATGCATCCATGCTGCTTCGCATTCACCAAGCCCTCCAGCCCGACGAACTCGCGCAGGTCCGCGAGCTGATTCTGGGCGCCGACTGGGCCGACGGCCGCATCACCGCCGGCAGCCAGAGCGGCACCGTCAAGAACAACCTGCAGTTGCCCGAGGAGTTGCCGACCGCCCAGCAGGCTCGCCACATCGTGTCGGTGGCTTTGGCCCGCAACCCCATGTTCGTCACCGGGGCGCTGCCCAAATCGGTCTACCCACCGCTGTTCAACCGCTATGGCGGCGACGCCAACAACTTCGGGAACCACATCGACAATGCCGTGCGCACGCATGCCGCCACCGCGCGCCACGTGCGCACCGACATCTCCTGCACGCTGTTCCTGAGCGATCCGGCCAGCTATGACGGCGGCGAGCTGGTGGTACAGGACACCTACGGGGAGCAACGCATCAAGTTCGACGCCGGTGACCTGGTGATGTACCCGGGCACTTCCGTACACCGTGTGGAGCCGGTCACGCGGGGCGAGCGGCTGGCCTGCTTTTTCTGGATCGAAAGCATGGTCCGCTCCGATGCCCAGCGCCGGCTTTTGTATGAGATGGACATGGCCATCACCTCGCTGCGCCAGAAGGACCTGGAACGCGCGGCTCAAGGCGCGGCAGAAAGCCCGGAGGTGGTGCGGCTGACCGGCTGCTATCACAACCTGCTGCGCATGTGGGCTGAGGTCTAACCCCCCGGACATCTCCCCCTGCCGCCACGGGTCTTTAGCAGATCGCGAATGCGGTTGCGCGCCAAACACTACTAAATTGATAGCACAAAGGGCTTGCTCCGATTGGCCTAATGCGTTTTTGGCAGACCAACATCGACGGTTGGGGACGGTGCTTGCAGCCGCTGGGCAGTGAAATAGCGCCTCAAGATTGCAAATGCGACAGATTCGCATTTATAATCGACAAACCGATTGAATCAATCCCCAGCCAAACCCCTCCATGATTGTTTGCGTCTGCCGCCGTATCTCCGACCGCGAAATTGCCCGCCATGCGCGCGCGGGCCTGGGCTTTGACGAAATCCAGTTCGAACTCGGCGTGGCCACCCAATGCGGCCAATGTGAAGGCTGCGCCCGTGACGTGGTGGCGCAGTGCAGTACCAGCTGCCCGACCGCCAACATCAAGCTCGCCGCCCACGCGCAGGAAGGCAGCCCATGGAACATCTTGCAACACTCACCTCAAGCCTGATTGCGGGGCTCCCTGCCAGCCTGCTCCTGGTAATAGTTTCCGCGTTGTGGATTTTCCGCCGCTGATTCTGCTCAAACACTGATCGAACCGGACCGCGGCATGCACGCGGCCCTTCGCCTACCCACTCTTTCCGATGACCGCCACTTTCTCCACCGCCCCGCGCCCCCCTGCGCCGCGCCAGCCCCTGAGCCGAAATGCCGTGATCGCCCTGGTGGTAGTCGGCTTGCACATCGGCTTCATCTGGGCGCTGCAAAGCGGCCTGCTGATGCGTGCCGCGGAAATCGTGGTGCCTGCGGAAATCCTGACGCAATTCATTTCCCCGCCCGCGCCGAAGGTGGAACCTGTACCGCCCACGCCACCCACGCCACCCACGCCGGCCGTGCAGAAAAAGCCCGTCGCAAAAGCGCCCGTGCAACCGGCGCCCCAGCCCCTGGCCATTCCCGACCCCGCTCCCTCATCCAACGCTCCAACGGGCGTGGTCACCCCCCCGCTGCCGCCCGCACCCGTGGCCGTGGCACCCTCAGCGCCGCCTGGGCCTCCGGTGGTGCAACTGCCCTCCAGCGACGCCGACTACCTGCAAAACCCCACACCGGTCTACCCCACCCTGAGCCGTCGAATGGGTGAGCAAGGCAAAGTGACGCACCGGGTCTGGATTGGCGTCGACGGAAAGCCCCAGCGCGCCGAACTCGTGACCTCGAGCGGCTTTTCCCGCCTCGACAAAGCCGCCTACGACGCCGTCATGAGCTGGCGCTATGTGCCCGGCAAACGAAATGGCGTTCCCGAAACCATGGCCTTCAACGTCCCCATCAACTGGACATTGAAAGACTGAACGAAATCTTTTGAACCTTGGAGTATTGATTCATGAATTCCCAATTCGGCCTTGCCAACGTCTGGAGCCAGGGCGATATCGTCACCAAATCAGTGGCGGTGCTGCTGCTGGTGATGTCGCTGGCCTCCTGGATGGTCATCATCATCAAGTCGCTGGACCTCATCAAGTACAAAAAGATCGCCCGCGCGGCCGAAGATTTCTGGCATAGCGAGGACTTCGCGGCGGGCCTCACCAAGCTCGGCGGCGACCCGACCAACCCCTTCCGCCAGCTGGCCCTGGAAGGCCGCGAAGCCACCCTGCACCACCGCAACACCAAGGCGCATTTGCATGATGCGCTGGACGTGAGCGACTGGGTCACGCGCACGCTGCGCAACGCCATCGACGAATTCACCGGCAAGCTGCAGTCCGGCTTGGCCGTCCTGGCTTCGGTAGGCTCGACGGCCCCCTTCGTCGGCCTGTTCGGCACCGTGTGGGGCATCTACCATGCGCTGCTGTCCATAGGCGCGGCCGGCCAGGCGACCATCGACAAGGTGGCAGGCCCCATCGGCGAATCGCTGATCATGACGGCCCTCGGCTTGGCCGTGGCCATTCCCGCGGTGCTGGGCTACAACGCCCTGGTGCGCGGCAACAAGGGCGTGCTGCAAAAGCTCAACCGCTTCGCGCACGACCTGCACGCCTACTTCGTGACCGGCGCCCGCGTGAGCGCCGGCGGCCAGGCCAATGTCGTACCCATGAAAAAGGCCTGAGCGCCTCCCAATCATCCGGCCCCTAGCCCGAAGCGCGGGGCCTCCATTCAGCGACCGAGAAGCACCATGGCCTTTGGAACCCAAGACGACAGCGATGACGTGATGAACGAGATCAACATGACGCCCATGGTGGACATCATGCTGGTGCTGCTCATCATCTTCATCATCACGGTCCCCGTGATGAAGCACTCCGTCAACATCGACCTGCCGCGCGCCTCCAATGAAGCGCAGAACATCAAGCCGGAAACGGTTCGCCTGAGCGTGGACGCCGAGGGCAGCTACTTCCTCAACGAGACCAAAATCACCGATGAAGAGCTGGGCGCGCAGCTCAAAGCCGCTGCAGCCCAGAACCCGCAGCCGGAGCTTCACATCCGGGGCGACAAGTCGGTTCGTTATGAGCGCGTGGCGCAGGCAATGGCGGCCGCGCAGCAAGCGGGCCTGCGAAAAATCGGCTTCATCACCGAGCCCAAGAGCTGATCACATCGATCAAGGCCTGCGGAAAACCGTAACGCACGCCTGTTTTTGACACAAAAAGAAAACACTTCGCAGCTCAAACTCGCTTGACTTTCAAATGAGAATGGTTATCATTAACTCAACGAAACCCAAACAGGTTGAAACCATGACGATCGCACTGCCCCCATCCAACACCTTAAGCCTTCCTGCTCGCGCCCCCGTGCACACAGAAACCGCTTCGGGCAGCCAGGGTAGTTCCGCGACCACAGTCAACAGCACGGAAATCCTGCGTGGGCAAAAGGCCGTAGAGATCAGCCACAATGGTTCCACCTACCGGCTGCAGGCCACACGTCTGGGCAAATTGATCCTGACCAAATAAGGTCGACGCGCCAAGCTTCAGCATACTTTTCATCAACAGTTTCATCGTGGGGCGATCCGGGGCTACCAAGCTCCCAAGGTCGTTTTTAGCCAGCCATAGACTCCCCGGAGTTGTTTAGCCAGGCTTTTTTTCTGATGTCTTTCATCTCACGCCAATAAAAAAGCCGACCCTGTGGTCGGCTTTTTTTATGTTGCCTGCAACAGGCTTTAGAGACCGATGGCGGCCATGCCCGCACGGGCAATCTGCGCATCTTCACTTGATTTGACCCCGCTCACGCCCACGGCGCCGATACACTGCCCGTCCTTCATGATGGGTACGCCGCCTTCCAGCATGCCGTGGAGGTAAGGCGCCGACAGAAAGGACATGCGCCCGCCGTTGATGACGTCCTCGTAGATCTTGCTGTCGCGGCGGCCCATGGCGGCGGTATTGGCTTTGGCGGGCGCAAGGTGCGAGGAGATCGGCGGCGCGCCGTCCAGGCGCTGCAGGTGCAGCAGGTGGCCGCCGTCGTCGACGATGGCAATGGTCACAGCCCAGTTGTTCTTGATGGCTTCGGCTTCAGCGGCGGCCGCGATGGTCTTGACGTCTGCGAATTCAAGCACTGCTTTTGATTTCATGGTCTTCAGGATTTCCTGGTTTGTTGGCAAAGATACCGAGCATACGCAAATTCGAGGCAGTCCTTCAGACCCATTGCCGCCAAATTAGCTTATAGAACCCTTACAAAAAGTAGGGAGTGCGGCCTGGATAAATGGTGATGCGCCCTAAAATAATCTTGCCTGCATTTGCTGGCGCCCTGGAGACGACCCTCATGACAGACAACGTTCAAACCCTCGACTATGGCGTTGCCACAAGCGTCGAGCAACGCAACAAGGTCCTGCGCAACACCTATTGGTTGCTCGCCCTCAGCCTGTTGCCTACCGTGCTGGGCGCCTGGCTGGGCGTGGCGACTGGCATCACCCGTCCGCTGACCGGCGGCTTGGGCATGATCGTGTTCCTGGCCGGTGCATTCGCCTTCATTTTTGCCATTGGGAAGACCAAAAACTCCGCCGCCGGCGTACCGGTGCTGCTGGGCTTTACCTTCTTCATGGGCCTGATGCTCTCGCGCCTGATTGCCATGGTGCTCGGCTTCAGCAACGGCTCCTCGCTGGTCATGACGGCATTTGCGGGCACCGCAGGTGTGATGTTCGTAATGGCCAGCCTGGCCACCGTCATCAAGCGCGACCTGAGCGGCATGCGCAAATGGCTGGTTGCCGGCGTCCTGGTCATCCTGGTGGCAGCTGTCATTAACGTGTTTGTTGGCTCGACCATGATGATGGCGACGATCAGCACCCTGGCCATCGGGATATTCAGCGCCTACCTGCTGTATGACCTGAAACAGGTGATCGACGGCGGCGAAACCAATTACATCAGCGCCACCCTGGCCATTTACCTGGACCTGTTCAACATCTTCCAGAACCTGCTGCTTCTCCTGGGGATCTTCGGCGGCGAAAGAGACTAACGCGTCCGCGATACACGCAAAAAAAGGAGCCTTCGGGCTCCTTTTTTTATATCCGCTCGAACACGGCAATGGACTCCACATGTGCCGTATGCGGAAACATGTTGACCACGCCGGCCGCGGTGCAACGCCACACCCCGGCCTCCACCAGCACTCCCGCATCCCGCGCCAGGGTAGACGGGTTGCAACTCACGTAGACGATACGCCTGGGCGGCGTCCAGCCCTCCAGGGACAGGCTTTGCTGGTGTTCGCCGTCATCGCAAGGAACGCCGCTGGCGATCTGCTGCTCCAGCGCCGCCAGCGACTTGAACAGCTCGAACGCCCCTTCGCGCGGCGGGTCCACCAGCCATTTGTCGGCCGCCCCGTCCTTGACCAACATGGCCGGCGTCATTTCAAAGAGGTTGCGAGCCACAAACCGGGTCGGGGCCAGCGCCCGACGAACGGAAGACGCTGCCCGGTTTCTTTCGAAATTTTCCCGCGAACGGGCCACCAGCACTTCACTGCCCTCGATACCCAGCACCTCCCGGGCACGAGTCGCCAGCGGCAGCGTGAAGTTGCCCAGGCCGCAAAACCAGTCGATCACGCGCTCATCAGATTGCACAGCCAGCAAGCGCAATGCGCGTGAGACCAACGCCTGGTTGATCTGCGGATTGACCTGGGTGAAGTCAGTCGGCTTGAACGGCATGGTAATGCCGAACTCGGGCAGGCCGTAGCTGAGTTCCTGCACGGCGTCATCCAGCAGCTTCACTGTCTCAAGGCCGCCCGGCTGCAGCCACCACTGCAGGCCCGGGTGAGCCGCGGCAAAGGCGCGCAGGCGCGCCAGGTCGCCCTTGCTGAGCGGTTCCATATGGCGCAGCACCATGGCCGTTACGTCATCGCCGCACGCCAGCTCGATCTGCGGCAGGGTTTCTTTCGCATCCATGCCGCCGATCAACTCGCGCAGCGGCACCAGCATGTCGCTGACATGGCGGGGCAGCACGTGGCATTCGCTCATGTCGGCCACGTAGCTGCTTTTGCGCTCGTGAAAGCCCACCAGCACGGTTCCTTTTTTGCGCACGTAACGCACCGACAGCCGCGCGCGGTAGCGGTAGCCCCAGGCGGGTCCTTCGATCGGGCGTAGCAAGCCGTCCGCCTTTAACTTGCCGATGTGCCTGAGGTTGTCTTCCAGCACACGCTGCTTCACGGCCACCTGCGCACCGGCATGCAAATGTTGCATCTTGCAGCCGCCGCAGGCGCCGGTGTGCATACCGAAGTGCGGGCAGGCCGGCCGTACACGCTGGGACGATTCGCGGTGGATGGCCATCACCACGGCTTTTTCAAAGCTGCTCTTTTTGCGGTAAACGTTGGCCGTCACCTGCTCGAAAGGCAATGCGCCCTCGATGAAGACCACTTTGCCGTCGGCCCTGTGAGCAATGCCCTGGGCTTCGATGTCGAGCGACTCAACCTCCAGCAGGTCAGGCGGATAGTCTGCAGCAGCGGCGGGCTTGGTGATCGGGCTTTCTTCTGTCATGCACCAATTGTCTCAGGCTGCGGTACCATTTTCCGGAGCACCCAAAGGAATGAAGCATGGAAGTTCGCATCTGCATCGACGTTGATGACATGGAGCGCGCCGTCGCGTTCTATACCCAGGGGCTGGGGCTGCGGGTCGGCCGCCGTTTCAAGAGCGACTTTGTGGAGATCCTGGGCGCCGGCAGCCCCATAGACCTGCTCTTCAACGCGCCGGGTACCAGGCCCGTCAGCGGCCACGAAGGCGTGCGCAACTACAACCGGCACTGGACACCGGTTCACCTGGATTTTGTGGTGGAAGGCATCGATGCCGCCGTGGCACGGCTGCAGCGCTACGGCGCGGTGCTGGAGATGCCGGTGGCCGATCGCGCCTGGGGGCGCATCGCCGGGCTGGCCGACCCTTTCGGCCACGGGTTGGACCTGCTGGAGTTCAGGGGCCGCGGCTACGATGAGATCGTGGATCCCCGTTGAGGAGCTCACACGGCGGGCAAAGAAAAAGGAGCCGGGCGGCCGCCGAGCTCCTTTTTGTCTGGACGCGACGCGTTTATTTGGCGGGCAGGTATTTGGCCGGGTCCACCGGTTTGCCCTGGCGGCGAATTTCAAAATGCAGCTTCACGCGATCCGCATCGCTGTTGCCCATTTCGGCGATCTTCTGGCCCTTCTTGACGTTCTGGTCTTCTTTCACCAGCAGCGTCTGGTTGTGCGCGTAGGCTGTAAGAAAGGTGTTGTTGTGCTTGAGGATGACCAGGTTGCCGTAACCGCGCAAGCCTGCACCCGCATACACCACACGACCGTCGGCGGATGCCACCACAGCATCGCCGGCCTTGCCGGTAATGTCCAGGCCCTTGTTCTTGGCTTCGTCAAAACCCGCCACCATCGGGCCTTGCGCCGGCCAGATCCAGGCGATGTCTTCGTCGCCTGTCGCGGCCGGTGCGGGCGACTGGCTGGCGCTGGCGGGCGCCGAGGCCGGTTTGGCAGCGCTGCTTGCTGCCTGCGCCGGTGCCGTGCTGGATGCGGGGGCTGAGCCCGGTGACACCGGGCGAGTCACGACTGCGGGGCTTTCGCTGTTCGGCGGCACAACGCGCAGCACTTGCCCTACTTCAATGATGTTGGGGTTCTCGAGGTTGTTCCAGCGAACAATGTCGCGCCAGTTCTGCCCATTCTCCAGGCCAATGCGGATCATGGTGTCGCCGGGCTTGACGGTGTAGTAGCCGGGCTTGCCGGCATTCTCAAAACCGGGCAATTGCTTGACGACGCCGGAGTCGACGGCGCCCGGCACGGGGCGCGTGCCGAAAGTCCCGCGGTCTTCGACCGGTGCGTTGGTAAGGGAACGGGTAGAGCAGCCTGCTGCGAACAGCGCGGCTGCGAGCATGCAGGACAGGCCCAGCCTGCCGGGCAGGGAGCGGGTGGCAAGCAGAGCGGGTGCACTGTTCGACAGTACGGTTTGGTTCATTGTTTCTTTCGACTTCAATCTTGACTGACTTGCCCGGGCCGCAAGGCGCACCGGGCTGGTCTGGCTTGCTGGACGTATCGCATGGATGCAGGCTGCCTCTCCAGGGGGCTGGGTCTTTTAGCTTGTTCCCGATTTTAAAGGCACAAAGTGAACTGCCTCCAGCAATGTCTGCCGCAGGCCTTGAGGTGTTTTGTCCACCACTACCAGCGCTTGCGCACCGCCGGCGGTTTGCATGGGTGCCACCAGCCGGCCGCCCACCGCCAGCTGGTCCGTCCAGGCCGCAGGAATGGCTTCACCGCCCGCCGCCGCGATGATGGCGGCGTAGGGTGCCCCCTTGGAATAGCCCATCATGCCATCCCCAAAGAGCAGGTGCACATTGGGCAGGCGCAATGTCCGCAGGTTCTCCCTGGCTTTGTCATGCAGGCCGCGCAAGCGTTCGATGCTGTAGACCTCGGTTGCAAGGTGGCTCAGCACCGCGGCCTGATAGCCGCAACCTGTGCCGATCTCAAGCACCCTGCCGAGTTTTCCCGCACCGCTCGCCGCACCGTGGCGCAGCAACTCAAGCATGCGGGCCACCACGTTAGGCTTGGAAATAGTTTGGCCCAAGCCTATCGGCAGGCTGGTGTCTTCGTAAGCCTGGTTGACGAGCGCGGAATCGACAAAACGATGGCGCTCCACCAACCCCATGGCGCCCAGCACCTGTGCATCACTGACGCCCTGCGCCGCGAGCTTGGCCACCATGCGCGCGCGCACGGCCTGTGAATCCAGCCCGATACCACCCGGCCGCGAGGGAGATGCGGCAGGCGCGGGCTTCTTCGCGCTATTGGGGCTTGCCGCCGCCGGGGAGCGAGCATTGGTAGCGACCAATCGCGTCGCCGATGGGACACCCGCATCGGGCTTGAGCCGCACCGGAAAGGACGGGCGCGGCGCGCCTTCAGGCGCCTTGGAGGCGGGCTTGGGTGCCGGGGGATTGAAAGGCGGCTTGAGGCTGGATTTCATGCGGCAGGCCTTTAACGCGGCTGGGTCAGCCGGGCGGCGGTCTGGGCCCAGTAAGGCAGGCGCTCATGATCGGTCAAATCCACTTGCAGTGGCGTGATGGAGACATACTTCTGGCTGGTGGCATAAAAATCGGTCCCGTCACCTGCCTCCTTCGCGGGGCCTGCGCCGCCGATCCAGTACATGGTCTCGCCGCGCGGGCTGGTCTGCATGATGACGCGTTCGGCCGCGTGGCGGCGTCCCAGGCGGGCCACCTTCACGCCGCGAATCTCGTCGTCGGGCAGGTTGGGAATATTCACGTTGAGCAACCACGGCGGCACCGTGGGCTCCGCGCCCTCCACCACGTGTTCCAGCGACGGGATCAGTTGCAGCACCAAATCGGCCGCGCGCCTGGCCGCGACGTCGATGTGGGCCCAGCCTTTTTCAGTCTGCGAAAAGGCGATGGACGGGATGCCGAACAAATAGCCCTCCATGGCCGCGCCCACCGTGCCGGAGTAAATCGTGTCGTCGCCCATGTTGGCGCCATTGTTGATACCGGACACCACCAGATCAGGCCGGTAGCCCAGCAGGCCGGTCAGCGCGATGTGCACGCAGTCGGCCGGCGTGCCGTTGATGTAGCGAAAGCCGTTGGCCGCCGTATGCACGTACATGGGGGAATGCAGGGTCAGCGCGTTGGACTTGGCGCTGTTGTTGTGCTCGGGCGCCACCACCTCGACATCCGCAACGGTTTTAAGCGCTTCGTAGAGGGCGATGATGCCGGAAGCCTGGTAACCGTCGTCGTTGCAGATGAGTATTTTCATGGGACGATTTTACGGTCACGGCCGTGACAGCCCGCAGCCCTTTTGGCGTGGCGAAGACCCAGGCTTTGCCTATGATGCAGTGAATGCGCTACCCTCCCCGTTTTCCGCTTTTTGGGCGTGGCGCCGCCGCCCATTTCCAACCCTCGGAGACATCTCATGCAAGCCTGGCTTTGTGAAAATCCCACCGGCGTAGACGCCCTGACCTGGAAAGAGCTCCCCACGCCACAGCCCAAAGCCGGCGAAGTCCTGATCGAAATCAAGGCGGCCAGCCTGAACTTCCCCGACCTTCTCATCGTCCAGAACAAATACCAGATGAAGCCGCCCCTGCCCTTCGTGCCGGGCTCTGAATACGCAGGCATCGTCCAGGCCGTGGGGGAAGGCGTCAAGCACCTTCAGGTGGGGCAGAACGTAGCCTGTCTCTCCGGAACGGGCGGCTTTGGCACCCATACCCTCGCGCCCGCAGCCCTGTGCATGCCGCTGCCCCCTGGCTTTTCTTATGTGGACGCCGCCGCGTTCATCATGATTTACGCCACCTCCTGGCACGCCCTGATGGACCGCGCGCAGCTAAAGGCCGGCGAAACCGTGTTGGTGCTGGGCGCCGCCGGCGGCGTGGGCACCGCTGCCATCCAGATTGCCAAGGCGGCCGGCGCGCGCGTGATCGCGGCCGCATCCACCGATGAAAAATGCGCGCTTTGCACCTCTATAGGCGCGGACGCCACCATCAACTACGGCACCAAAAACCTGCGCGATGAAATCAAGGCCCTGACCGAAGGCAAAGGCCCCGATGTGATCTATGACCCCGTGGGCGGCGACTTTGCGGAACCAGCCTTCCGCTCCATTGCGTGGCGCGGCCGCTATCTGGTCGTGGGCTTCGCCTCGGGCCCCATCCCCGCCTTGCCGCTGAACCTGACGCTGCTCAAGGGCGCCTCCATCGTGGGGGTGTTCTGGGGTGACTTTGCCAAGCGCGAACCCAAGGCCAATGCGGCCATGATGGCCGAGCTTGCGGGCTGGTACGCGCAGGGCAAGATCAAGCCGGTGATAGACCGCACCATGCCCATGGCCGAACTCAAGGCGGCCTATGCCCACATGGGTTCGCGCGGGGTCAAGGGTAAGCTGGTCATGGTCAATTGAATTTCTCCATGGCTGCGACGCCCACACATCACCCCTACGCTAGTTAGTCACATTCTTGACGCTGCAGGCGGCCTTGACAATGCGCGCGTTGGGATCGTCGTCACTTTCCTTGAAGATCATGGGCCGTATGTCGTCCCCGGCATAGGTGGTGATCCGGAAAGGTTCTCCGCGAAAGTCCGGCTGGGCATAAAAAGCAGCCCTCACATAGCGCGCGATCTGCTGTGTACAGTCGATTTGCACCTCGGTCACCACCGAGCGGAACTGAAGCGCCTCGCCCGCAGGAGCCCATTGTGTCGCGCGGTTGATGCGCACCGGAAGCAGCCGCAGGTCGTCCTTGATCTGGATGGCCGCCACGTTCACCTGAACGTAGTGGCTCGCGGAATTCGCTGGATCGCCGGTGATGGTCAGCCACGTATCGGCCGCGCGCGCACCAACCGTCACCAGCATCGCGGCCAGAAAAATGGCTTGCAGCTTGACGAAGGCTTGCCGGGCTGGGATGAAAGAACCGAATGGCGGAAACAAGGCGTTCCTGTCTGGAAAGATAGTGGGTCCCAAGGGCCGGGAGAAGCCGGAAGCCTGGGGGTAAGCGGGGCCGTCAAACAGTTAGTTTGAGGCAGCTACGGCCATGTATCTTGCCGCACATCGGCACGCAGTACGTGTCGAATTGTGACGCCGGCACCACCGAGTCGGGTGCCCAGGCAAGCACGCGCCGGAAAGAAAAAATCCCGCATACCAAACGGTATGCGGGATTTCAGATACTGGGGTGGCTGATGGGGCTCGAACCCACGACAACAGGAATCACAATCCTGGACTCTACCAACTGAGCTACAGCCACCGGAACCCTGCATTATAGCGGCAAAGCCGCCGCTTCTTTATTGGGTAACGACTTCTTCTGGATTTGCCTTGGCCGGGGCTGGCTTGGGAACCAGGATTTCCGCCTTGAAACGGTCTTTCAGGCTGTTGTAATACGCCAGGCTTTCCGCCGACGTCCACCACTGCCCGTACTGGTCGCGCTGCTGCTTGGCGGCGGCTTCCACGGGAGCGTCACGGGGAACGACTTTCTCGACCTTGACGATGGCGTAGCCCTGGCTCCCCAGGTCAACACCCGCAAAGGCCGGCAGTGTGCTGGCGTCAGCGCGCAGCGCGGCGTCAATCACCGGATTGGGCAGTTTTTGCGTCTGTTCACGCGAGACCACCATGGGCGCCACCAAGCCCGTGGCAGACGCAGGAGCAGCCTTCCAGGCAGCCAGCTTGGCAACGCCTTCCTTGCGGGCCTCTTCCGCGGCACGCTGGGCCAGCCAGCGCTGGCGCACCGCCTCCCTGACTTCGGCGAGGGGACGGGTATGCGCGGGACTGTATTGCACGATGCGGCCCGAGGCCAGCTGGTTCGGCCCCACTTCAACGGCTTCGGTGTTGCGCTTTTTCTCGATCGCGTCGGGAGCAAACAGGGCATTGAGAAATTTCGGGTTCGCCAGCGCACCGGTCGCGCCAACCTGAGGCAGGCGCGTCACATTGGCCGCGGACTTGATTTCCAGCTTCAGGCGTTCCGCCGCGGGCTTGAGGCTTTCGGCTTGCTCATAGACAGCGTTGGTGAAAACATCGGCCGCTTCAGCGAACTTCTTCTGGGCTTCCTGCTTCTTCATGGCCGCCTCAAGTTCGGGACGCAATTCTTCGAAGCTGCGTTGCTTGCTGTCCGTCAGCTTGATGATGTGGTAACCAAACTCGGACTCGACCACATCGCTGATCTCGCCTTTTTTCATGGAGAAAGCGGCGTCTTCAAAAGGCTTGACCATGGAGCCTCGTGCGAAGAAATCGAGATCGCCGCCCTTGGCCGCTGAGCCGGGGTCTTGCGAATTCTTGCGCGCCACGTCGGCGAAGCTGTCGGGGGATTTTTTGACCAGCGCCAGCAGCTCCTGTGCCTTGGCCTTGGCTTTTTCCCTGTCGGCCGCAGGGGCGGACTTGGGGGATGCGATCAGGATGTGGCTGGCCCGCCGCTCGCCCTCAAAACGCGGGAGGTTTTGCTCGTAGTAGGTTTTCAGGTCGCCCGGATTGACGGCGATGCCCTTGCCCACGCTGTCCATGTCGAGCAGAACGTACTCGATGCTGGCCTGCTCAGGCGCCTGGAAAAGCTTTTCGTTGGCCTTGTAATACTGCTCGAGGTCGGCATCGGTCGGGTTCAGCCTGGCGACAAAGTCTGCGGCATTGAAACGGGCCAGCTGGATCTCGCGCTTTTCAAAATAGGCATTCAGCGAAATGTCGGCAGCCGAACTCGGCGCAAAACCGCTGGCCCCCACGCCGACCATCACCTGGCGATTCGACAGGTCGGTACGCACATTGGCTTCGAACATCTCGGGGCTCATGCCCTGCGCCGCCAGGAGCTGGCGATAGCGTTCCATGTCGAGGCTGCCGTCCGGACGGCGCAAGGAGGCGATTTCAGGGCTTTGCTGCAATTCGCGCGCCAGGCGTTCGTTGCTGGTGGTGAGTTTGAACTTCTCCGCGGCGGCGGCAACAACGCGTTCGCGCACCAGCCGCTCCAGCGACGCATAACGCGCCTCGGGCGAATCCATCAGCTTGGGGTCCAGGTTTGGCATGGAGTTGCGCAGCTGGTCCATTTCACGCTGGTGGGCACGATCCCATTCCGGCTGGGTGATGTTCTTGCCGTCTACCTTGGCCACTGTGGCGCTCTGGTCTTTGGATCGGTTGTAGCCGTCAAGACCGAACAACACAAAGGACGGAAGGATCAGCAAAAACAGCAGCACCATGACGATCTTGGTGTGCTTGCGAACGAAATCAAACATCTCGAATTTCCTGTACGACTGCTAACGGACAAAGCCGGGGCCCAACAACAAAAAAGGCGAACCTCGTTCGCCTTTTTCTCGTGGGTGGTGGGTGCTGACGGGCTCGAACCGCCGACCTACGCCGTGTAAGGGCGCTGCTCTACCAACTGAGCTAAGCACCCCACGTCAAACGTTCTTGTCAGTTCAAAGCATCCTTGAGAGCTTTGCCCGGACGGAACTTCGGAACCTTGGCTGCCTTGATTTTAATCGCATCGCCGGTCCGGGGATTACGGCCGGTGCGTGCAGCGCGCTTGCCCACCGCGAAAGTGCCAAAACCCACCAGAGACACGGAGCCTCCTTTTTTCAGGGTTGTTTTCACAGCGCCAATCGTGGATTCCAGCGCGCGCGTGGCGGCAGCTTTGGAAATATCAGCGTGCTTGGCAATGTGCTCGATCAGTTCGGTCTTGTTCACAAGGAGCCCCTCGTCGGTAAAAAGTTAATCTGGTTGTCTCTAAAAAATATCTCCCGGGACACTGTGGTGAACGTGTCAGCGGGAGCGGCATGTGCAGGTCTTCTGCTGATTCCAATTAGAGCCATGGACTTCTAACCTGTCAATACAGCAGCAAGTTTTTACAACGTGCGGAGGCGGATTCTAGACGTTTTTTCAGCGCTTTCTCGACTTAATCGTAAGCATGATGTGTAATTTTCATGCTAGGCAAAACAGGGCTTTCCAACTGCTTTCCAGCGGTCCTAGCAACGTGCCACGGCCTCGGCAATGGCTTTGCCGACATCGGCCGTGCCGGCCTTCCCGCCCAGGTCGGGCGTACGCGGCGCACCACTTGCGGGCTCCAGTACTTTTTCAATCGCGGCGAGGATGCCGTCGTGCGCATCCTTATGCCCCAGGAATTCAAGCATCATTGCACCGCACCAAATCTGGCCAATGGGATTGGCGACGTTGCGCCCCGCGATGTCAGGGGCCGAACCGTGCACCGGTTCGAACAGCGACGGGAATTTTCGTTCGGGGTTCAGATTGGCGCTGGGCGCGATGCCGATAGTACCGGTGCACGCCGGCCCCAGGTCGCTCAGGATGTCGCCAAAGAGATTGCTGGCCACCACCACGTCAAAGAAATCCGGGCGCTGCACAAAATGTGCGGTCAGGATGTCAATGTGAAATTTATCCAGCTTGATACCTGGATAGTTTTTCGCCATTTCGGCCACGCGCTCGTCCCAATATGGCATGGAAATCGAAATTCCGTTCGATTTGGTTGCACTCGTCAAGTGCTTCTTCGGCCGCGACTGAGCCAGTTCGAACGCGAATTTCAGCACCCGGTCTACACCAATGCGGGTGAACACCGACTCCTGAAGCACGAATTCGCGGTCGGTGCCCGGGAAGGCCTTCCCGCCTATGCTTGAGTATTCGCCCTCGGTGTTTTCGCGCACGATGTAAAAATCGATTTCGCCCGGTTGGCGTGGACTGCCGTCGCGCCGCACCACCGGCGCGATGATGCCGGGCATCAAACGCGCCGGCCGCAAGTTGATGTACTGGTCGAACTCGCGGCGGAACAGCAGCAAGGAACCCCACAGGGAGACGTGGTCCGCAATCTTGTCCGGCCAGCCCACCGCGCCGAAGTAGATCGCGTCATGTCCGCCGATCTGGTCCTTCCAGTTGTCGGGAAGCATCTTGCCGTGCTTTTCAAAGTAGTCCCAGCTCGAAAAATCGAAATGATCGAAATGCAGATCGATACCGTACTTGACGGCCGCGGCTTCCATCACGCGTATGCCCTCGGGCATGACCTCCTTGCCGATGCCGTCGCCGGCGATAACGGCGATTCTCTTTTTTCCGGTGTGCTTGCTCATGATGTTCCTTTGAATTTTCGGAGTCAGGGTTTGAAAAATTTCAGCGCTTCGGCCAGCAGCAGCGCCGGCGCCTCTTCCGCGATGTAGTGGCCGCAAGGCAGGGCCAGGCCCGATACATCCCGCGCGCGTTCGCGCCAGAGATCAAGTACCTTGAAGCATTGGCCTACCGCACCGTGCTCGCCCCACAACACGCGTAGCGGCTGAGCCAGTCGAAGGCCGGCCGCGACGTCGGCGCGGTCATGCATCAGGTCGATGGTGGCGGAGGCCCGGTAGTCCTCGCAAATACTGACGGCGGTGCCGGGGATCTGCGCGCAGCGCTCATACTCGGCGAGCGCGGCGGACGCAAATGCGGCCAGGCCGGCGTGGCGCTTGCCCATCACGCTGCGCACATAGCGCACCGGGTCGGATTCGATCAGCGCTTCCGGCAAGGGCGGCGGCTGGATCAGAAAAAACCAGTGCCAATAGGCACGCGCGAAGGCATCCGTCGTGTTGTCGTACATAGCCAGCGTGGGCGCTATGTCGAGGAGCATCAGGCGCTGCACCGCATCCGGGTGGTCGACCGCCAGGCGATGGGCCACGCGCGCGCCGCGGTCATGGGCCAGCACCTGGAAACGCGAAAACCCGCAGGCCTTCATGACGGCCACGGCGTCCTGCGCCATCGCGCGCTTCGAATAAGCCTGATGATCCGCATCGCTCGCAACCCGGGCCGAATCCCCGTAACCGCGCAAGTCCATCATGACCACGCTAAATGACTTGGCCAGTTCACCGGCCACCGCATGCCACATCACATGGGTTTGCGGGTGTCCGTGCAGCAGCAGCAAGGGCGCACCGCTGCCGCCCTGCAGGGTGTGCAGCCTGCCAGCGGGTCCTTCGATATCGCGCCGGGAAAATCCTTCGAACATCAATCAGCCTTGCTTTCTCTTTTTGGCTGGGAGGAGTTTGCGCTTTCCTGTTTGTGCGCCTCCCTTTTTGCCTGGCATTGATTTTGTACAAGACGCTGCACCGATTCAAGCAATAATTAAGCAATCAATTGTTTCCTTTAAGGCACAAATGGACCGCAGCGACCTGGAACTGGTTTTGGCCGTACGCGATGGCGGCAGCCTGACCGCCGCGGCACTCAGCCTCGATGTGGCGCCGCCCGTGGTGACCAAGCGGCTTGCCGCACTCGAAGCCCAGTTGGGGCAGCGGCTGTTTCAGCGCACCACCCGGCGCGTCAGCCCCACAGCAGAAGGTGAAACCGTGTGCGAACGCGCCCAGGTCCTGCTACAGGGCTTTATGGCACTCGAATCGGAGCTGCAGGAGCGCAAGGCCGAACCGACGGGATTGATCCGCCTGGCGGCCACCTTCGGCTTCGGCCGGCTCTGGCTGGGACCGGCGCTGGCCGCTTTCCAGGAGCGCTATCCACGCATCGAGATTCAGCTGCAGCTGACAGAACGGCTACCGGACCTGGCCAACGAAGGCTTTGACGGCGCCATCTGGCTGTGGTCGGTGCAGGGCAGGCAGGCGGCCGAGTGGGTGTCGCGCCGGCTGGCGCGCAACCAGCGCGTGTTGGCGGCCTCGCCCCGCTACATCAAACAGCATGGCGAACCCACCGACCTGGAGGCGCTTCAGGATCACGCCTGCCTGATCGTGCGTGAAAACGGCAATGCCGCCGGCCAGCGCTTTGATGTCTGGCAGTTGCAGCGGGAACGCGACAAGACCCCCGCGCGCGTACGCGTTCAAGGCCCTTTGGCCAGCAACTCGGGTGAACTGGTGCGCGACTGGTGCCTGGAAGGCCGCGGCATCATGCTGCGCAGCCTGTGGGATATCGCGCCGCAGCTGGCCTCGGGCCAATTGGTGCGCGTGCTGCCGGCGTATTCGATGCCTGATGCCGACATCCACTGGCTGGCGCCCTACCGCACCGACCAACCCCGGCGCATACGCCTGCTGGTAGACCACCTGGTGGCTCAGTTCCAGGACGCGCCCTGGAAGACTATGCGGTCGCCGGCGGCCTCGCGGACCGCACCACGAGGCTCACGCCCAGCGCGGTGATCGCCGTGCCGGCGATAGTGGTCACGGTGATGGGTTCATCAAACAACAGCCAGGCCATCAAGGCTGTTGTAGGCGGCACGAGGTACAAGAGGCTGGTCACGGCAGTCGCCGCGCCGCGCTGGATCAGCAGGTAAAGCAGTGAACTGCCGCCCAGCGTCAGCGCCAGCACCGACCAGGCCATGGCGCTCAGGAAATGCGCATTCCAGTTGATCGCTTCGGTTTCGAACAAAGCCAGCGGCAAAGTCACCACCAAGGCCGCCGCCAGCTGGATGGCATTGGCGGTGCGCACATCGGTCGGCTGCACAAAACGCTTTTGGTAAAGCGTGCCGGCCGTGATACAGAACAGGGCGAACACGGTGCAGGCCAGCGTGAGCGCGCTGACCTCCTGGCCTGCCCCGAATTTTCGCGACACCACCAACAGCAAGCCGCCCAGCCCGAATGCCAGGCCGGCCCACTGGCGCGGGCTGACCCGGGCCTGTGCGTTGCCGGCATCGCCCGAGGACATCCACGACACCCACAGCGCCGTGAGCACGGGCTGAAGCCCGACAATGAGCGCCGTCAGGCCCGAACCCATGCCGGCCTTCATCGCGCTCCAGATTCCACCCAGGTAGCCCGCATGCATCAGCAAGCCGGTGACGGCCAGGTGGCCCCACTGCGCGCGAGTCCTGGGCCAGGCGGCCCGGGCCAGGACTATCCAGACCAGGAAACAAACGATGGACAGGAGATAGCGTATCGCCAGGAAGGTCAACGGCGGGGCGTAAGGCAGCCCGTACTTGGCGACGATGAAGCCGGTGCTCCAGATCACGACAAACACGGCGGGCATGGCCCGGATCAAGGCACCCGGGGAAGTAGAGGGAGAACTCAAGGAGGGCAGCTTTGGGGGGACGGCGAGGCTATTTGGCGCGCGCGCGGATTTCCGGGATGGCTTTTTGCAGGTAATAAATCATGGACCACACCGTGAGGATGGCGGAGATCCAGATCAGCCAGGTGCCCCAGACATGCGTGTTGATCACGCCGAAGAGCACGCCGTCGAACAGCAAAAAGGGGATGGCGATCATCTGCACCGTGGTCTTGACCTTGCCCAGCATGTGCACGGCCACGCTTTTCGTGGCGCCGATCAGGGCCATCCACTCGCGCAGCGCCGAGATCGCGATTTCGCGGCCGATGATGATGAGGGCCACGAACACGTCGGCGCGCTGCAGGTGAACCAGCACCAGCAAGGAGGCGCATACCAGGAATTTGTCGGCCACCGGGTCGAGGAAGGCGCCGAAGGAAGAGGTCTGGTTCAGTTTGCGGGCCAGAAAGCCGTCCAGCCAGTCGGTCGCGGCGAACACCACGAACATGACGGTGGCGATCAGGTTGCGCTCCGCAGGCGCCATATTGAGGTAGAAGACCCCCACGATCAGCGGAATCGCAACAATGCGGGTCCAGGTCATCAGCGTGGGGATGGTCAGAAACATGACCCGATTTTGGCATGAGCCGCACCAAGCCTGCCGCGCACCGGGTTAAAGCGCACCAAAACGGTGGGCTCCGTTGCACAAATACGTCTGGCGCCGGACGACCCATCAATGCAGCGCGCGGTAAATTTCCTCGGCCAGATCCTTCGAAATGCCATCCACTGTGGCAATGTCTTCCGCACTGGCCGAAGCAATGCCGCGAATGCCGCCAAAGCGCTGCAACAGGCTGGCACGCCGCTTGGGGCCTATGCCCGCGATGTCTTCCAGCTTGCTGCCGCCCACCCTCACCTTGGCCCGCTTGGCCCGCATGCCGGTGATGGCAAAGCGGTGGGCCTCGTCGCGGATCTGCGCGATCAGCATCAGCGCGGCCGAATCCCGTCCTAAATACACCTTGTCGCGCCCATCGGCGAACACCAGCTCTTCCAGGCCGACCTTGCGGCCCTCGCCTTTTTCCACGCCGGCGATCAGACCCAGGTCCAGGCCGAGCTCTTCGAACACCTCACGCGCCATCGAGACCTGTCCCTTGCCGCCGTCGACCAGCACCAGGTCGGGCAGCTTGGCCTCGCCGTTGCGCGCCGCTTCGGCCAGACGTGTGTAGCGGCGCGTCAGCACCTGGCGCATGGCGGCATAGTCGTCGCCGGGCGTGATGCCCTCGATGTTGTAGCGGCGGTACTCGCTGTTGACCATCTTGTGCTCCTGGAACACCACGCAGGAAGCCTGCGTCGATTCGCCGGCCGTGTGCGAAATATCGAAGCACTCGATGCGCAGGGTATCCAGGTTGTCCAGCGGCAAATCGAGCGCCTCGGCCAGCGCGCGCGTGCGCGCCTGTTGCGAGCCCTGCTCGGCCAGCAGACGGGCCAGCTGCAGGCCGGCGTTTTTCTGCGCCATCTCCAGCCAGATTCGGCGCTGCTCACGCGGTTGATGGATGGCCGTGACCTTGATGCCGGTCTGGGCGCTCAAGGCCTCCATCAATTCCTTGTCCACAGGCTCGCTGCAGACCAGGGTGGGCGGAACTGGCACGTCTATGTAGTGCTGCGCGATAAAGGCTTCCAGCACCAGGGCTTCCAGCGGTTTGGCAGCAGGCGCTGAAGCCGGCGCGGCCTGCCCGGCCTCGATGCCGGTCTCGGCATCGAGCGCCGCAACGTCGGCCGCATTCTCGACATGGCTAGGGAAGTAGGCCCTGTCACCCAGGTGGCGGCCGCCGCGCACCATCGCAAGGTTGACGCAGGCCTTGCCGCCCTGCACTTTCACCGCCAGGATGTCGACGTCCTTGTCGCCGCCGATTTCCATGGACTGCTGGTGCAGCACCTTGGACAGCGCCGACATCTGGTTACGCAGTTCGGCCGCTTGCTCGAACTCCAGCCTGTCCGCGTGCGCCAGCATTTTCCTCTCGAGTTCGGTCAGGATGTCCTGCGCCTGTCCCTGCAGGAAGCGCTCGGCGTTGGCGGTGTCTAGCGCGTACTGCTCGGGCGACACGTGGCCCACGCAAGGCGCCGAGCAACGCTTGATCTGGTACAGCAGGCAGGGCCGGGTACGGTTGTTGAACACCGTGTCTTCGCAGGTCCGTAGCCGGAACACCTTTTGCAGCAGCAGGATGGTGTCCTTGACGGCCCAGGCACTCGGGTAAGGCCCGAAGTAGCGGTGCTTTTTCTCGACCGCGCCGCGGTAATAGGCAATGCGCGGGAACACTGCGGCCGCCGGCGCCTCGCCCTCCACGGGCGGGCGCGCGCCGGTGAGCTTGAGGTAGGGGTAGCTCTTGTCGTCCCGAAACAGGATGTTGTATTTCGGGTTGAGCGTCTTGATCAGGTTGTTTTCGAGCAGCAGCGCTTCCGCCTCGGAGCGCACCACCGTGGTCTCCATGCGGGCGATCTTGGTCACCATGTGGCCTATGCGCGTGCCGCCATGGTTCTTCTGGAAGTAGTTGGAAACCCGCTTCTTGAGGTTGCGCGCCTTGCCGACGTACAGCACGCCGCCCTCGGCATCAAAGTAGCGGTAGACGCCGGGCAAGGCGGGTAGCGCGGCCACTTCGGCCAGCAGCGCCGGTGCGTGTCCGGAGCCTGGCTTTTCAACGGGAGAATGTTCGGGCATATCCCCTATTTTGCCGTGTAGCGGCGCTTTGAGAGCGCCGCCGTATCGCTTGCATCACCTGCATCACAATACCCGCCATGGCCGCAGCACGCGTTTGGGACATTTTTTGCAAAGTCATCGACAACTTCGGGGACATTGGCATCTGCTGGCGCCTGGCTGCCGACCTGGCCTCGCGCGGCCACGCGGTGCGGTTGTGGGTGGACGATGCCTCGGCCCTGCGCTGGATGGCGCCGGCCGGGTGTGAGCGGGTTCGTGTGCTGCCCTGGCCGCAGGATGGCGGGCCGCTGGACCTGCAGGCCGCCGGGCTTGCGCAACAGCCGACCGATGTGCTGATCGAAGCCTTCGGCTGTGAAATAGCACCCGAATTTTTGGCCGCCTGCGCCGATGCCGCACAGGCAAGCGGCCTCAAGCCCATCTGGATCAACCTCGAGTACCTGTCCGCCGAGGACTATGTGGAACGCAGCCACGCCCTGCCCTCGCCCGTGCAAAGCGGTCCGGCGGCGGGCTGGACCAAATGGTTTTTCTACCCTGGTTTCACCGAAAACACCGGCGGCTTGCTGCGCGAACCCGGCCTGCTGGAGCGGCAAGCGCAGTTTGACCGCATTGCATGGCTTGAATCCCACCAAATTCCCAACGAAGGGGCGGCGCTGGTCTCCCTGTTCTGCTATGAGCCCCCCGCACTGCAAAGCCTGCTGGCGCAATTCGCGCAACAAGGCCTGCAAGGGCGGCCCGTACACCTGCTGGTGGCGGCCGGACGGGCGGCCGCTGCTGTACAAGCCATTGCAGGTGACAAATACAGCCAGAAACGGGGCTCGCAGCTGTCGATCTCCTGCCTGCCCCTGGTGACGCAGACGGAGTTCGACCATTTGCTCTGGGCCTGCGACCTGAATTTCGTGCGCGGCGAGGACTCGGTGGTGCGCGCGCTCTGGGCCGGCCGGCCTTTTGTCTGGCAGATTTACCCCCAGCACGACGACGCCCACCTGGACAAGCTCCAGGCCTTTCTGGACTGGCTGCAGGCGCCGCCCTCCCTGCGCGCATTTCATGCCGCCTGGAACCGCCGGGAGGCGCCCCAAGGCGCCGCCGAGGGCCCACTGCCCCCGCTCGCCGACCTGCCCGCCTGGCAGGCCGCTACCCGTGCGGGCCGCACCCGCCTGACAGCCCAGGACGACCTGGCGACCCGGCTGCTCGGCTTTGTGGCAAAAAAACGTTAAAATCATGGGCTTTGCAGACCAGCCCGAAGACCAACCAGGTTTTGGCGTCCTGCACAACCCGCCGCATAACCTGCACACCGGTGCAAGCGTTTAGCGGCCTACCTCAGTGAAACTGCTATGAAAATCGCTCAAGAAATCCGCGCTGGCAACGTCATCATGCACGGCAAAGACCCGATGGTGGTGCTCAAGACCGAATACAGTCGCGGCGGGCGCAATTCCGCCACCGTGCGCATGAAGCTCAAGAGCCTGGTCGCCAACTTCAACACCGAAGTCGTGTTCAAAGCCGACGACAAGATGGACCAGATCGTCCTGGACAAGAAGGACTGCACCTACTCCTACTTTGCCGATCCGCTGTACGTCTGCATGGACTCCGAGTACAACCAGTACGAAGTCGAAGCCGAAAACATGGGCGATTCGCTCAACTACCTGCAAGACGGCATGGAGCTGGAAGTCGTGTTCTACGACGGCAAGGCCATCTCGGTGGAACTGCCCACCAGCGTCCAGCGCGAAATCACCTGGACCGAACCTGCCGTCAAGGGTGACACCTCCGGCAAGGTCCTGAAACCCGCCAAGATCGCGACCGGTTTTGAAATCGGCGTGCCCATCTTCGTGGCCCAGGGCGACGTAGTCGAAATCGACACCCGCACCGGCGAATACCGCAAACGCGTGTAAACCCGTTTCGGCACCCCGCAAAAGGCTCCTCACGGAGCCTTTTTGCTTTCTGCGTCCCGCGCCAATGCCGGGAAAAGCAGCCGCCCTCTCCGATCGTTGACAATAAGCCCATGGAACAAAAACAGGATCTATCCGTCAGCCGACTCGCCAACGCCTGGGCGGCACTGCAGGCCCACGCCAATGAAGGCAATCCGCTCGAAGCCGACGCTTCCCGCCTGGCCTTTGCCGACCCGGAATTCCTGCTGCGCCGCGAAACCCGCGGCATACGCTTTCAGCTCGAGCTGCTCAAGCCCGACCTGGAACAGCAGGCCCACGGCATTGAAAACACCGTGGTGGTTTTCGGCAGCGCCCGCTTTCGCAGCGAAGAAGATTCCGTCCTCATGGTGGCCGAGGCCGAAGCCGGCGGCGACCCGGAGGTCATAGACCGCGCGAAAAAATTGGCGCGCAACGCCCACTATTACGAAAGCGCCCGCGCCTTCGGCAAGCTGGTGGCGCAGTACAGCAGCGACAAGCCGCCGGAAACCAAGCTCTTCATCTGCACCGGCGGCGGCCCGGGCATCATGCAGGCGGCCAACCGCGGCGCGCACGAGGCCGGTGGCCTCAGCGTGGGCCTGGCCATCGTGCTGCCCATGGAAGAAGCGGCCAACCCCTACGTGCCGCCCGAGCTGTCCTTCAAGTTCCACTACTTCGCGCTGCGCAAGATGCATTTCATGATGCGTGCCAAGGCGCTGGTGGTGTTCCCGGGCGGCTTCGGGACGCTGGATGAGCTGTTTGAGGTCATCACCCTTGTGCAGACCCGCAAGGCCAAGCCGGTGCCCATCATCCTGTTCGGCAGCAGCTACTGGAAGCGCCTGCTCAATACCGAGATGCTGGTGGAAGAAGGTGTGATTTCGCCGAACGACCTCAAGCTGTTCCAGTACGTCGACGATCCGCAGGTCGCCTGGGACCTGATCAAGGACTTCTACCGTCTTTAAGTCTCGGCGTCGTGCCCGCCATGCGCGGGCATGCTGTCCTTGAGCAGCCAGGCCGCCCGCGAACCCGCGCCTACGACCGCGCCGGTGGTCCAGAAAACGCCGGCAATCCCGATCAACGCACCGGCGGACCCGAACAACATGGGCATCACCACGCTGGAGGCGTTGATCGCCATCAGCCGCAAGCCCAGTGCCTCACCATGCCGCGCTTCCGGCGTGATCTGGTGCAGCATGCTCATGACCATGGGCTGCACCATGCCCAGCGCCAGGCCCAGAAGGATGGAGCACAGGCCCATGCCGATCGCCGAGTGCATCAACGGGTAGATGCCGAACAGCGCGGCCGTCGCCAGCATGGCAACCGCCAGGACCTTCCACTCGCGCAGGTGGGCCGCCACCAGCGGCATCACCATGCGGATCAGCGCAGCGGCTACCGCAAACGAGCCAAGGATGGTGCCGATCACCGACGCACTGATGCCGCGCTCAAAACCCAGCACCGGCACCACGAAGGTGTGCACGTCCCAGCAGGACGACAGAAACCAGTTCACCATCATCAGGCGGCGAAAGGTGGGCTGGCGCAGCAAATCCCAAGCCTTGGACTGCGGGCCGCCGCTGGCAGCAATGACGGGCGGCAGTTCCTGGGTCTTGCGCACCAGGAACCAGCAGGCCAGCGGCAGGATAGCCATCAGCAAAAAAGCGGCGCGGTAGCCCGAAGTGCTGCCCGGCACGGCGCCCACATGGTCAATCAACAAGCCTGCTGAAAATGGGCCAATGAAATTGGACACCGCCGGGCCTATGGCCAGCCAGCTGAACACCTGGCGCAGTTCCAGCGCACCGACCGCTGCGCGGCCCACATGGCGCTGCAGCGAAATCACCGCCGCGCCGGTGGCGCCGCCCGTGAGCAGCGCCGCCAGGCACAGCACCGGGAACACCGGAAAAGCCACTGCCGCCCCGGCCCCCAGCACAGCGGCAAACACGCTGTAGCGGATGGGGCGGCGAAGACCGTGCCGGTCGGCGAAGCGGCCGGCTGGCAGCGCCAGGAAGACCTGGGTGAGGGCAAACAGCGCGAGCAGCACGCCCACCGCCGCAGGGCTGTAGCCTTCGCGCAGCGCCAGCAGCGGCGCCGCCATGCGCGTGCCGGCCATGCAGGCATGCAGGCAAATCTGCGCCAGGATCAGGCGGGCAAGTTCGGGCGTCATGCGGCGCAGCTCATGCGAGGCGCGTCAGGGGTTGTCCAGGTCTTTGTCAAGGGGATCCAATGGAAGCAGGCGGGCGGATTCGATTTCGGGCAGCGCTTCGACATTGCGCAAGGCCTTGCCCATGACGCGGCTGCGCTGCTCGGCGCTGCTCAGCGTGTTGAGCACGGTTTCGGTTTGCGATTTGACCTTGGCCAGCACATCGCCGAACTTTCCGAACTCGGTCTTGACCGCGCCCAGCACCTGCCAGACTTCGCTGGAGCGTTTTTCCAGCGCCAGCGTGCGAAAACCCATTTGCAGGGAGTTGAGCATGGCCAGCAGCGTGGTCGGGCCGGCCAGCGTGACACGGTGGTCACGCTGCAGGAACTCCATCAGACCCGGGCGGCGCAGCACTTCGGCATACAGGCCCTCGGTCGGCAGGAACAGGATGGCGAAATCGGTGGTGTAAGGCGGGTCTATGTATTTGTCGGAGATAGCCTTGGCCTCCAGGCGTATGCGCGCCTCCAGCGCCTTGCCGGCGATTTCCGCGCCCAGCACGTCGGCGCGCTGCTGCGCGTCCAGCAGGCGCTCGTAATCTTCGTTTGGGAATTTCGCGTCTATCGGCAACCACAGCGGCTCACCGGAATCGGAACGGCCCGGCAGCTTGATCGCAAAGTCGACCGGGTTCTTGCCGCCGCGGCGCGTGATGACCTGGGCCGCGTACTGGTCGACGGTAAACACCTGCTCCAGCAGGGCCGAGAGCTGCGCCTCGCCGAAAATGCCGCGCGTTTTCACATTGGTCAGCAAATGCTTGAGGTCGCCCACGCCCTGGGCCAGCGTCTGCATCTCGCCCAGGCCCTTGTGCACCTGCTCCAGCCGGTCGGCCACCTGCTTGAAGCTTTCGCCCAGGCGGGTTTCCAGCGTGGTCTGCAGCTTTTCGTCGACCGTCTTGCGCATCTCGTCGAGCTTGGCCGAATTGGTCTGCTGCAACTGCGCGAGCTGCTTTTCCAGCGTCTCGCGCACCTCACCCATGCGCCTGGCATTCGACTCGCTGACCGATTGCAGCTGCGTGCTCAGGGTGTCGGACAGCGTTTTTTGCAACAAGGTGAGCTGCTGCGCGAACGCGTCGATCTGGGTGTTCTGCGTGCGGGTGGCTTCGGCGCTTTGCTGCACCAGGGTTTGCTGGAAGGTGGCGAAAGTTTTCGCCAGTTCCTCGCGGCCGCTGCGCGCGTTGTCGCCGATCTCGCGGCGCAGCTCGCGCTCCAGCTTGTCGTGGCCCGCCGCGATGTTCGTGAGCAACTCAGTGCGGCCCGTATCCGAAGGTTCCAACGGCTTGCGCAGCAACCACACCAGCAACAGCAGGTTGGCCACAGCCAGGGCGATGATCAGCCAAGTTTCCATCATGTAAGGGCCTGTTAACACTATGTTTGCAAATGCGAATGGGGTAAAAA
>NZ_JBFUGK010000052.1:0-32987 GCF_056402935.1 Polaromonas sp. P3_B1 | reverse complement strand
CTGGTGGTCGCTGCCGACGACGGCGTGATGCCGCAAACGAAGGAAGCCATCAAGCATGCCAAGGCGGCCGGCGTTCCCATCGTGGTGGCGATCAACAAGATCGACAAGCCCGATGCCAACCTGGACCGCGTCAAGGGCGAACTGGTCACCGAAGAAGTGATTCCTGAAGAGTTCGGCGGCGAGTCACCCTTCGTGCCGGTTTCCGCCCGCACGGGCGCCGGCATCGACCAGCTGCTCGAGCAGGTGCTGCTACAGGCCGAGGTGCTGGAACTGCGCGCGCCGGTCGATGCCCTGGCCAAGGGTCTGGTCATTGAAGCCCAGCTCGACAAGGGCCGCGGCCCGGTCGCGACCGTGCTGATCCAGTCCGGCACGCTCAAGGCCGGCGACGTGGTGCTGGCCGGTTCGACCTACGGCCGCGTGCGCGCCATGCTGGACGAAAACGGCAAGCCCATCAAGTCCGCGGGCCCCTCGATCCCCGTGGAAATCCAGGGCCTGACCGACGTGCCCCAGGCGGGCGACGAGTTCATGGTGATGACCGACGAGCGTCGCGCCCGTGAAATCGCCACCTACCGCGCCGGCAAGTTCCGCAACACCAAGCTGGCCAAACAGCAGGCCGCCAAGCTGGAGAACATGTTCTCCGACATCTCGGCGGGCGAGGTCAAGATGCTGCCCATCATCATCAAGGCCGACGTGCAGGGTTCGCAGGAAGCGCTGGCACAGTCGCTGCTCAAGCTCTCGACCGACGAGGTCAAGGTGCAGCTGGTGTACTCCGGCGTGGGCGGCATTTCCGAATCCGACGTCAATCTGGCGATTGCCTCCAAGGCCGTGCTGATCGGGTTCAACACCCGCGCGGACGCCCAGGCGCGCAAGCAGGCCGAGAACAACGGCATCGACATTCGCTACTACAACATCATTTATGACGCTGTGGACGAACTCAAGGCCGCCATGTCCGGCATGCTCACGCCCGACAAGAAGGAAGAAGTCATCGGCAATGCCGAGATTCGCCAGGTGTTCAAGGTCAGCAAGATCGGCTCCATCGCCGGCTGTATGGTCACCGCCGGTGTGGTTCGCCGCACCGCCCGCCTGCGCCTGTTGCGCGAGAACGTGGTCATCTTCACGGGTGAACTCGACTCGCTCAAGCGCTTCAAGGATGACGTCAGGGAAGTCAAGGAAGGCTTCGAGTGCGGCCTGAATATCAAGAACTACAACGATATCCAGGAAGGCGACATCCTCGAGTTCTTTGAAATCAAGGAAGTGGCTCGTACCTTGTAAAACGGACCAGTCCGCCGCCTTCCCGCGGCGGGCTTCCATTCATCTCATGCGTAAAAAATCATCCACCCCCAACCGCGGCTTTCGTGTCGCCGATCAGATCCAGCGCGACCTGACGGAGCTGATCGCGCGCGAGCTGAAAGACCCGCGGGTCGGGATGGTGACCATCCAGGCCGTTGAGGTGACGGCCGACTACGCGCACGCCAAGGTGTTTTTCAGCGTGCTCGTCGGCGACCCGAATGAGTGCGAGGAAGCGCTCAACCAGGCCGCAGGCTTCCTGCGCAACGGCCTGTTCAAGCGCCTGATGACGCACACGGTGCCGACCCTGCATTTCCACTTCGACCGCACCACCGAACGCGCGGCCGACATGAACGCCCTGATCGCCAAGGCGGTCTCTTCCCGCGCCCAAGACGACTGAGTTCGCGCCGTTCCCCTTGATGACAGGTTCAGGGACAACGGCGCCAACAAAGCGCCGGGTACGCCCGTGCGCCGAGCCTGTCGGAACTTATGACGCAAACTTCTTCTCATCGCCAGAAAATCCAGCGACGTCCCGTGCATGGCGTGCTGCTGCTCGACAAGCCGCTGGGCCTGTCGAGCAACCAGGCTTTGCAGAAGGCCAAATGGCTGCTGCGCGCCGACAAGGCCGGCCATACCGGCACGCTGGACCCGCTGGCCACCGGCGTGCTGCCGCTGTGCTTTGGCGCGGCCACCAAGTTCAGCCAGATCCAGCTCGATGCCGACAAGACCTACGAGGCCGTGTTGCTGCTGGGCAAGAAAACCAGCACGGCCGACGCCGAAGGCGAGGTCATAGAGATCCGGCCCGTGCCCGAGATCACGCCGGCCCTGTTGCAGGACCTGACGGCGCGCTTCACCGGCCCGCTGGCGCAGGTACCGCCCATGTACTCGGCGCTCAAGAAAGACGGCAAGGCCCTCTATGAATACGCCCGCAAGGGCCAGGAAGTCGAGCGGGAAGCCCGCCACATCACCATCTTCAAGCTGGAAATGGCCGTGGCCCACGACGAACGCGCGCCGGCCGCCATCAAGATCACCGTGCGCTGCAGCAAGGGTACTTACATCCGCACGCTGGGTGAAGACATCGGCGAGGCCATCGGCTGCGGCGCCCACCTGGGCTCGCTCAGGCGGCTGGAGACCGGCGGCTACACCACGCAGCAGTGCGTCAGCCTGCCGGCCCTGGAAGCCATGACCGAGCCCGAGCGCGAAGCCTGCCTGCTGCCGGCCCAGTCCCTGGTTTCCGCGTATCCGTCTGTCACATTGGACGCCGACAATGCGGGGCGGTTTTTAAGCGGCCTGCGCCGCCGGGGCGAGCCCGGCCAGTGGGGCGCCGACGCGCCGCTGGTGCAGGTCTATGGTCCCGCGGCGGGGCAGGGCGGCGACGCCCCGGCCTTCCTGGGCTCGGCCCACATCACGGCGGACGAGCTGATTCCGCAGCGCTTGCTGAGCCCGATTGAGATCCAGGACATTTTGAGTGCCGCGCACGGTCCCGGCGGCGCTGCGCCCGCGGGTGCAGCGGCCCTTGTTCACCATTGACAGTTTTTTGCCAGTTTTTGACGTTTTAAAGTTCCCAGAAAGCCAACCATGAGCCACAAACAGATCCGCAATATCGCCATCATCGCCCACGTTGACCATGGCAAAACCACCATGGTCGACCAGCTGCTGCGCCAGTCCGGCACCTTCGCCGAGCACGAAAAAGTGGTCGACACCGTGATGGACAACAACGCCATCGAAAAAGAACGCGGCATCACCATCCTGGCCAAGAACTGCGCCGTGACCTGGGAAGGCACGCACATCAACATCGTCGACACCCCGGGCCACGCCGACTTCGGCGGTGAAGTGGAGCGCGCGCTGTCCATGGTCGACGGCGTGGTGTTGCTGATCGACGCGCAGGAAGGCCCTATGCCCCAGACGCGTTTCGTGACCAAGAAGGCGCTGGCCCTGGGCTTGAAGCCCATCGTCGTGGTCAACAAGGTCGACAAGCCGGGCGCCAATCCCGACAAGGTGGTCAACGCCGCCTTCGACCTGTTCGACAAGCTGGGCGCAACCGATGAACAGCTGGACTTCCCCGTGGTTTACGCCTCCGGCATCAACGGCTGGTCCTCGCTCGAGGAAGGCCCGCCCAACGAACAGTGGGGCCCCGACATGTCGGCCCTGTTCAACACCATCCTCAAGCACGTGCCGTCCCAGAAGGGCGACCCGGCTGCGCCGCTGCAACTGCAGATTTCCGCGCTGGATTTCTCGACCTTCGTCGGCCGCATCGGCGTGGGCCGCATCAGCCAGGGCACCATCAAGCCCATGATGGACGTGGTCGTCATGGAAGGCCCGGACGGCAAGGCCGTCAAGGGCCGCATCAACCAGGTCCTGACCTTCCAGGGCCTGGAGCGCGTGCAGGCCACCGAAGCCGGCCCCGGCGAAATCGTGCTGATCAACGGCATTGCCGACATCGGCATCGGCGTGACCATCACCGACCCGGTCAACCCCGCGCCGCTGCCCATGCTCAAGGTCGACGAGCCGACCCTGACCATGAACTTCTGCGTCAACACCAGCCCGCTGGCCGGCCGCGAAGGCAAGTACGTCACCAGCCGCCAGATCTGGGACCGCCTGCAGAAAGAGCTGCAGCACAACGTGGCCCTGCGCGTCAAGGAAACCGACGAAGAAGGCATTTTTGAAGTCATGGGCCGGGGCGAACTGCACCTGACCATCCTGCTGGAAAACATGCGCCGCGAAGGCTATGAATTGGCCGTCTCCAAGCCGCGCGTGGTGTTCAAGGAGGTCAACGGCGAGAAGCACGAGCCTATCGAGCTGGTCACCGCCGACATCGAAGACCAGCACCAGGGCGGCGTGATGCAGGCGCTGGGCGAGCGCAAGGGCGAACTGGTCAACATGGAGCCGGACGGCCGCGGCCGTGTGCGCCTCGAGTACCGCATTCCGGCGCGCGGCCTGATCGGCTTTACCAACGAGTTCCTGAACCTGACGCGCGGCTCGGGCCTGATTTCCAACATCTTCGACAGCTACGAGCCGCACAAGGGCGACATCGGCGGCCGCAAAAACGGCGTGCTGATCTCCATGGACGACGGTGAAATCTTCACCTACGCCCTGGGCAAGCTGGATGACCGCGGCCGCATGTTCGTGCGCGCCAACGACCCGGTGTACGAAGGCATGATCGTCGGCATCCACAGCCGTGACAACGACCTGGTGGTCAACGCCACGCGCACCAAGCAGTTGACCAACTTCCGCGTCAGCGGCAAGGAAGACGCGATCAAGATCACGCCGCCGATTGAATGCACGCTGGAATACGGCGTGGAATTCATCGAGGACGACGAGCTGGTTGAAATCACGCCCAAGTCCATCCGCCTGCGCAAGCGCCACCTCAAGGAAAGCGACCGCAAGCGCGCAGGTCGCTCCTGAGCCCAGGCCACTCCGGCCGCATGATGCGGCCGGAAGTCAGCAAAGGCCGCTGCGCGCAAGCTCCAGCGGCCTTTGCTTTTATGTCCGCACAACAGCCTGAACCGATTGTCCAACCCATGAAACTCACGCATTCCCGCGCCGTTTTCCTGATGATCCTGGTGACCATGATGTGGTCGATTGCCGGGGTCGTGACCCGCCACCTGGAGTCGGCCCGCAGCTTTGAAGTCACCTTCTGGCGCAGCTTTTTCACGGTGGTGTCGCTGCTGGTCATCCTGCCGTTTTTCCAGGGCAGGGCGGTGTTCAGCAAGATCCGCAACGGCGGCTCGGCCTTCTGGTTGTCGGGTGTCTGCTGGAGCGTGATGTTCACCGCCTTTATGGTCGCGCTCACGCTGACCACCGTGGCCAATGTGCTGGTGACCATGGCGGTCAGCCCCTTCATTACCGCTTTGTTGGCGCGCGCCTTTATCGGCCAGAAGATTCCGGCACGCACCTGGCTGGCCATAGCGATGGCGGGCGCGGGTATCGCCTGGATGTACGGTGGGCAGATGGACCTTTCCAGCCATATCGGCGGCACTTTGGTGGCCCTGATGGTGCCGTTGGCCAGTGCCAGCAACTGGACGGTGGTGCAGCACAGCCGCTCGCACGGCAAGAGCGTCGACCTGGTGCCCGCGGTACTGCTGGGCGCGGCGATTTCGACGCTGGCGACCTTGCCGCTGTCGTTGCCGTTTTCCGCCACGGCGCATGACGTCGGCCTGTTGGCTGTGCTGGGCCTGGTGCAGCTGGCCATTCCCTGTGTGCTGTCGGTGATGTGCGCCGGCGTGCTCAAGGCGCCGGAAGTCGCCTTGCTGGCGCTGCTCGAAGTGATTTTCGGAATTCTGCTGGCCTGGTTCGGCGCGGGCGAGGTACCCGGCGCCAGCGTGCTGACGGGCGGGGCGCTGGTCATAGGCGCGCTGGTGGTCAATGAACTGGTCGGATGGAGGCAACGGGCATGAGCGGCATGAACACGGAGATTCGGCCCGAGGTGCTGATCGAGCGGCGCGGCAACGCCGGGCTCATCACCTTGAACCGCCCCAAGGCGCTCAATGCGCTGTCCCTGGACATGATCCGGGCCCTGTCCGCCGCCTTGCTGGCCTGGCGCGACGACCCGGCGGTCCATGCCGTGGCCATACGCGGCAGCAACAAAAAAGGCCAGCCCGGCACGCCGGAAAGCCTGTTTGGCGGCTTTTGCGCGGGCGGTGACATCCGCTTTTTTCACCAGGCGGTGTTCGCCGGCGATTCCGCGCTCGAAGACTTCTTCACCGAGGAATACGCCCTCAACCACCTGATCCATACCTACCCCAAGCCCTATGTCGCCTTTATGGACGGCGTGGTCATGGGCGGCGGCATGGGAATCAGCCAAGGCGCGCGCGTGCGCATCGTGACCGAGCACACCAAGATGGCCATGCCGGAAACCAATATCGGCCTGTTTCCCGATGTGGGCGGCGGTTATTTCCTGAGCCGTTGCCCCGGCCACGCGGGTGAGTACCTGGCGCTGACGGGGGACGTCATTGGCGCGCAAGAGGCGCTGGACTATGGGCTGGCCGACATCCAGGTCGAGGCGGCCCGCTTGCCTGAACTGTGGGATGCGCTGGGTCGCCAGGCCTTTGCCTCCGCGGCGGCGGCCGAGGCCTGGATAGCGGCGCAATGGACGGCGGGCCGTACCCGGCCAACCAAAGCCGACAGTCGCATCGACGGCTATTTTTCCCTGCAGCGCGTGAAACATATCGTCGACGCGCTGGAAACCTCACCCGACCCATGGGCGGCCAAAACCGCCGCCACCTTGCGCAAACGCTCGCCGCTGATGCTGCATGTCACGCTGGAGCAGATCCGCCGCGCGCGCGGCATGGGCCTGACCGATGACCTGCGCATGGAGCGCGACATGGTGCACCATTGCTTTCACCTGCGCCCGGGCGCGGCGAGCGAGACCGTCGAAGGCATACGCGCGCTGGCGATTGACAAGGACTACAAGCCGCGGTGGAACCCGGCCCGCATCGAAGACGTCAAGCCCGGCATGGCGGATGCGTTTTTTGCCAGCCCCTGGACGCCTGAGACGCATCCCCTGCGCGGGCTGAAGTAAACGGGCCGAGGTGGTTTAAAGCTGCTGGTACACCCGCTGCGCCAGCTTCATCAATTCATCGCGCGAGACGGCGCCGCTCAGCGCATACCCAAACCCCTGGTCCACCCAGTAAAACGAGGGCACCGGGCCGTCGCCGCTGTAGCGGAAGGCGGTTTCCTGTGTGGCCTGGGATTGCGGCTGGGAGGCCGCATCGATGGCGCCCAGGTACAGCGTCAGGCGCAGGCCGGCCGCGTTCTGGAACATGAATTGTGCGCGGGCGCCGCCGTCACCCGAGAGCAGCCTGCCGCCAACCAGCTCATAACCTTCGGCCGCCAGCACCGGCACTTTCAGCGGCCGGCCCACGCGCTTGGACAGCCACTGC
The DNA here is from genome assembly GCF_056402935.1 of Polaromonas sp. P3_B1. Taxonomy (NCBI): domain Bacteria; kingdom Pseudomonadati; phylum Pseudomonadota; class Betaproteobacteria; order Burkholderiales; family Comamonadaceae; genus Polaromonas; species Polaromonas sp. P3_B1. The sequence continues at coordinate 25,818 of NZ_JBFUGK010000052.1, read as the reverse complement.
ACAAGATGGTCTTGCTGCGCGGCCGTGACTTCGACGGGGTGGCGTACCTCGGGAGAAAACACCGCATGCGCGAGCGAGGCCTGATGCACAAACGACTGCGCCGAGCGGACCTGGGCAGAGGCAAGGTGCTGCTGCGCCGGGCCGCTTAGCTGTCCGTGCGACAGCCAGCCCACACCAAAGGCCAGCATCACGGCCGCGGCCATGCCGCCCCAGTGCTGCCATTGCTCAATTTGCTGCTTGCCTGCCTGGCTGCGGCGCGCGGCGGCCAGCAGCGTGTCGGGGATGGCTTCGTCCAGCAAGGGACGGTGCAGGGCGCGCAAGGCCTCGCGCTGGGCCCTCCAGGCCCGCAGGGTCTCGCGCGCAGCGGCGTCTTCGCCCAGCTCCGCTTCGAGTTCAGCCCGCCGGGCCGGTGGCAGGTGGTCGTCGACCAGGGCGTTGATCCGGTCGTGCAGGGCTTCGCCTTGGATGTGCGATGTGTCGTGGGGTTTTTCCATGGGTGCTGCCTTTACTTCAGTCGCCTGAGCTGGGCCGGTGCGGCGGCGGCCACCGGCGCCGGGCCGTCCATCAATTCGCGCAAGCGGCTGCGCGCACGCGACAGCCGGGACATCACCGTTCCGACCGGCACGCCGGTGATCCTGGCGACTTCCTCATAGCTGAGGTCTTCGAGGCTGACCAGCAACAGCACAGCCCGCTGGTCTTCAGGCAGGCGCAGCAGGCAGCGCTGCAGGTCCAGCGACTGGGCGGTGCCGGCTTCGGGCGCCGCAAGCTCGTTCTCGACCTCATCAACATTGACTGTGGCGCCCGCGGCCACCTGCCGCAGGGAGCGCCGGACCTGGTTGACGAAGATGTTGTGCATCAGCGTGAACAGCCAGGCGCGCAGGTCGCTGCCCACCGCCCACAGCCGCCATTTGGAGCAGGCCCGCTCCAGCGTGTCCTGCACCAGGTCGTCGGCCGCCCAGGCGTCGCCCGTCAGCGCGCGCGCATAACGGCGCAGGCTGGGGATGTGGTCGGTCAGCGGAAAGTGGGTCATGCGCAGTGCAAAAGCCTGCTGTCATCGTAACCAGGCAGGGCAGGGGCGGGCAGCAGCGCCGTGGCGTCAGGGTTTTGCGACGTGCCAGACGGTCCCCACGTTGTCGCCGGTCTTGTCGCCCGGCTTGCTGTCCTTGGCCCAGTAATACAGCGGCTTGCCCTTCATGGCCCATTGTTTCTTGCCGTCGTCGCGGGTGATCACCGTGTAGTCGCCGGCCGCTTTGTCGGCATCGCCGGCCATCAGGGGCGGCCAGTTGGTGGCGCAGGGGCCGTTGCAGACGGATTTGCCGCTGTTGGCGGCGTCGCGGTCGAAGACATACAGCGTCATGCCGTTGGGGCCGACCAGCACGCCGTCGGCAACGCTCGGGGTGGGGGTGGTCATGGAGGCGCAGCCGCCGAGCAGGGCAGCCGCCAAAAGGGCGGTGGACAGCAGTTTCATGGAGTTCTCCGGTGTGGTGTTATGGGCGTTTTCGCTTGTACAGCACGCATGTGCATGCGGCTGCACAGGGATAAACACCGGCCGGGGCCGGTTTATTCCATCGCCGGAGAAAAAAAGCCGCCGTCAGCGGTTGCGGGACTTCATCGCGCGTTCGACCTCGCGCTTGCCTTCGCGGTCCTTGATGGTGTCGCGCTTGTCGTGCTCGCCCTTGCCCTTGGCCAGGCCGATCTCGCATTTCACCTTGCCGGCTTTCCAGTGCATGTTCAGCGGCACCAGGGTGAAGCCTTTTTGCTCGACCTTGCCGACCAGCCTGCGGATTTCTTCCTTGTGCATCAGCAGCTTCTTGGTCCGCACTGAGTCGGGCCGCACATGGGTGGAGGCCGTGCCCAGCGGGTTGATCTGGCAGCCGATGATGAACAGCTCGCCGCCGCGCACCACGACATATCCGTCGGTAAGTTGAACCTTGCCTTCGCGCAGGGACTTCACTTCCCAGCCTTCGAGCACCATGCCGGCCTCAAAGCGTTCCTCGATGTGGTAATTGAAGAGGGCTTTTTTGTTGTCGGCAATGCGCACGGCGGCGGCAGCGGCCTTGGGGGACAGCTTGGCGGAAGGCGTTGCGGCCGTTTTTTTGGAGGAGGATGCTTCTTTGGTGGCCATKGATAAAGAATGGGGGCGAAAAMCGGAAAGTACAGTGCCAATACAATTGCGCCCAGCCTTCCATTGTATGAAAACCGTTCACAAGTCCGTTTTAATCTGGTACAGCGCCGCCGAGATGTACGCCCTGGTCACCGACGTCGCCCGCTACCCCGAGTTTTTGCCGTGGTGCGACCAGGCCTCGGTGCTGGAAGAAAATGCGCACGGCATGACAGCCAAAGTCGGCATCTCCATAGCCGGGCTCTCGCAAAGCTTCACCACGCGCAACGTCCACGAGAAAGACCGCAAGGTCAGCCTCAAGCTGGTCGACGGCCCGTTTTCCAAGCTCGACGGCCATTGGGATTTCACGCCGGTGGGCAAGGGTGAGGAAAGAGCCTGCAAGGTCGAGTTCAGCCTGCGCTATGACTTCGACAATGCAGCGCTGGCCGCCTTGGTCGGCCCCGTGTTCGACAAGATCGCGGGCAGCCTGGTCGATGCCTTTGTCAAAAGAGCTTCGGACGTCTATGGTGAGCCCTGAAGGCAGCACGCTGCTCAGAATCAAGCTGGTGTACTCACCTGCGCCGCGGCAGGTACGTGAATGGACGCTGGAATTAGCGGGCGGCGCAACGGTTGCCCAGGCACTGGCCGCCGGCGGGGTGTTCGAAGAATTTCCTGACCTGAAAGCTGTCCGCCTTGTGCTGGGCATCTGGGGCCGCAAAACCACACCTGGGCATGTGCTGCGGGACCAGGACAGGGTGGAAATCTACCGCGGCCTGCGTGTGGACCCCAAGGTGGCGCGCCGTGAGAGATTCAATCGCCAGGGCGCCAAGCGGGCCGGGCTGTTTGCCAGGACCCGCGCCGGGGCCAAGGCCGGCTATTGACGGCAAGCGGGAAGGAAGGCGTGCCGCCTGTCGCTTCCTGCGTTCCTTGCTCTCGTTATTTGCAGTCGCTGCTCACAATGCCCTGGGTCCGCTTGATTTCGGCCGCCCTGGCGTTGTCGTCCATGTAGTCGCGCTCACCCTTGGCGTTGGTGTAAGGAATCCGCTGGCCTGATTGAAGACCGGCCAGCGATTTTTTCGCCCGGTCGCAGTTCTCGGCCTTGGCCTTGGTGACTTTTTCTTCATCCGCCTGCTTTTTGGCGGCTGCTTCGTCTTCCGCCTGTTTTTTCTTGGCTTCGAGCTGCGCGTCTTTGCCGGTCAGCTTGGGCGCGTTGGGATCAGCTTTGGCCACGGGGGCGGAGGCTGCCGCACCGGGTGCCGCCGCAGGTTCTTCACTCGGGGCGGGCTGGGCCACCACGGGAGCGCCGCGCGGCGTTTTGAGGATATTCTTTGCCGGAATGTCGGCCGGTGGCGAGCGGTCGCTGTAGACCTTGCGGCCATCCTTGTCTATCCACTGCCACTGCGCCACGGCGGAGAGTGAAAATGCGCCGCCGGCGAGAGCCAGGATGAGTGTTCTTGAGACGAGTTTGATGTCCATTTCGTCAGTGTAGCGCTGTGTGGTGCGGTTTTCGCAGGGTTCCCAGGCAAAGCTGCGGCAAAGCGGTCTTTTTACAACCTGGGCGCAGCAGCGGTGCAACGGCCGCGCCGAGCGAGCGGCGCACGCTAGGGGTTAGTACCGACAGGTTTTTGCGACAAGGGTACAATCGTGTTTTTGGAGCCATCCCTATGCGCCTACTCGGCAAAGCGCTCACCTTCGACGACGTATTGTTGGTGCCAGCGTTCTCCCAGGTCCTGCCCAAGGACACTTCACTTTCCACCCAATTCTCCCGAAACATCCGCCTGAACCTGCCGCTCGTGTCTGCGGCCATGGATACGGTCACCGAAGCCCGGCTGGCCATCGCCATCGCCCAGGAAGGCGGCATAGGCATCGTTCACAAAAACCTCACGGCCCAGCAGCAGGCCGCTGAAGTCGCCAAGGTCAAACGCTACGAAAGCGGCGTTCTGCGCGACCCGGTCGTCATCACCCCCACCCACACCGTGCGCCAGGTCATGGCGCTCAGCGAACAGCTCGGCATCTCCGGCTTCCCCGTCATTGACGGCGGCCGGGTTGTCGGCATCGTGACGGGACGCGACATGCGTTTCGAATCGCGCATGGACGTGCCGGTCAGCACCATCATGACGCCGCGCGAGCGTCTGATCACCATCTCCGAAACCGCCTCGCTGTCCGACGCCAAGGCGCTGCTGAACAAGCACCGCCTGGAGCGCGTGCTGCTGGTCAACGACAACTTCGAGCTCAAGGGCCTGATCACCGTCAAGGACATCACCAAGCAGACCACCTTCCCGAACGCCGCGCGCGACGCGCACGGCCAGCTGCGCGTGGGCGCCGCCGTCGGCGTGGGTGAGGGCACCGAAGAGCGCGTTGAGGCCCTGGTCAAGGCCGGTGTCGATGCCATCGTGGTGGACACCGCCCACGGCCACAGCAAAGGCGTGCTCGACCGGGTGCGCTGGGTCAAGCAGAACTACCCGCAGGTCGACGTCATCGGCGGCAACATCGCCACCGGTGCGGCCGCACTGGCGCTGGTCGAAGCCGGCGCCGACGGCGTCAAGGTCGGCATAGGCCCCGGCAGCATCTGCACCACCCGCATCGTCGCGGGTGTCGGCGTGCCCCAGATCATGGCCATCGACAACGTCGCCACCGCCTTGCGCGGCACCGGCGTTCCGCTGATCGGCGACGGCGGCATCCGTTACAGCGGCGACATCGCCAAGGCCATCGCGGCCGGCGCCAACACCGTGATGATGGGCGGCATGTTTGCCGGCACCGAGGAAGCCCCGGGCGAAGTCATCCTGTTCCAGGGCCGCAGCTACAAGAGCTACCGCGGCATGGGCAGCATTGGCGCGATGCAGCAGGGCAGCGCCGACCGCTACTTCCAGGAGTCGAGCACCGGCAACCCCAACGCCGACAAGCTGGTGCCTGAAGGCATCGAGGGCCGCGTGCCCTACAAGGGTTCCATGGTCGCCATCGTGTTCCAGATGGCCGGCGGCCTGCGGGCCAGCATGGGCTACTGTGGTTGCCCCACCATCGAGGACATGCGCGACAAGGCCGAATTCGTCGAAATCACATCGGCAGGCATTCGCGAAAGCCATGTTCACGACGTTCAGATTACCAAGGAAGCGCCGAACTACCGGGCTGATTAAGCCCCGAACGGCCCGAGGCGCCTGATGAACCAGGCGCCTTTTTCTTTTTTTGCCTTGGAGTAACACCCTCATGCAGCACCAGAAAATCCTCATTCTCGATTTCGGCTCCCAGGTCACGCAGCTGATCGCCCGCCGCGTGCGCGACGCCCACGTTTTCTGCGAAGTCCATCCCTGCGACGTCAGCGACGAATGGGTCCGTGAATATGCCAAGAACGGCACGCTCAAAGGCGTGATCCTCTCAGGCAGCCACGCCAGCATTTACGAAGAAACCACCGACAAAGCGCCGCAAGCCGTCTTCGAGCTGGGCCTGCCGGTGCTGGGCATCTGTTACGGCATGCAGGCCATGGCGCATCAGCTGGGCGGCAAGGTCGAGGGCGGCCATAAGCGCGAATTCGGCTCCGCCGACGTGCGCGCCCGCGGCCACACCACGCTGCTCAAGGGCATCGCCGACTACACCACGCCCGAAGGCCAGGGCATGCTCGACGTCTGGATGAGCCACGGCGACAAGGTCACTGAAATGCCGCCGGGCTTCAAGCTCATGGCGTCCACCGATTCCTGCCCCATCGCCGGCATGGCCGACGAGGATCGCCGTTTCTACGCGGTGCAGTTCCACCCGGAGGTCACGCACACCAAGCAGGGCAACGCCATCCTCAAGCGCTTTGTGCTCGATATCTGCGGCACGCGCCAGGACTGGGTCATGGGCGACTACATCAGCGAAGCGGTCGAGAAGATCCGCCAGCAGGTCGGCGATGAGGAGGTCATCCTGGGTCTCTCAGGCGGCGTCGATTCGTCGGTCGCCGCGGCCCTGATCCACCGCGCCATCGGCGACCAGCTGACCTGCGTTTTCGTCGACCACGGCCTGCTGCGCCTGAATGAAGGCGATATGGTCATGGACATGTTTGTGGGCAAGTTGCACGCCAAAGTGATTCGTGTCGATGCCAGCGACCAGTTCCTCGGCCACCTGGCCGGCGTGAGCGAGCCCGAAGCCAAACGCAAGATCATAGGCCGCGAGTTTGTCGAGGTGTTCAAGGCCGAGGCCGCCAGGCTCAAGGCCGGCGACGGCGGCCACAAAGGCGCCAAATGGCTGGCCCAGGGCACGATCTACCCCGACGTTATCGAATCCGGCGGCGCCAAGAGCAAAAAAGCCGTCACCATCAAAAGCCACCACAACGTCGGCGGCTTGCCTGAGCAACTGGGCCTCAAGCTGCTGGAGCCGCTGCGCGAACTGTTCAAGGACGAGGTCCGCGAACTCGGCGTGGCGCTGGGCCTGCCGCACGACATGGTCTACCGCCATCCCTTCCCCGGCCCCGGCTTGGGCGTGCGCATCCTGGGCGAAGTCAAAAAAGAATACGCCGACCTGCTGCGCCGCGCCGATGCGATCTTCATCGAGGAACTGCGCAATTTCAAGGACGCAGCCACCGGCAAGACCTGGTACGAGCTCACCAGCCAGGCCTTTACCGTGTTCCTCCCGGTCAAAAGCGTGGGCGTGATGGGCGACGGCCGCACCTACGATTACGTCGTGGCCCTGCGCGCCGTGCAGACCAGCGACTTCATGACGGCCGACTGGGCCGAGCTGCCTTATGCGCTGCTCAAGAAGGTCTCCGGCCGCATCATCAACGAGGTGCGTGGCATCAACCGCGTGACCTACGACGTGAGCAGCAAGCCGCCGGCCACCATCGAGTGGGAGTGAACGGAGTGGAGGCCTGAGCCATGCCCGGGCAATCTTCCCTATTCGGCTTTGAGGAAGACGCCAAGCCGACGGACAGGCTGTTTTTCGCGCTTTTTCCCGACGCCGAGGCTGCGGGGCGTATCGCCGAATGCGCCCGGCAACTGCGCGCTGAGCACGGCCTGCACGGCGCGCCACTCAAAACCGAACGCTTTCACATCACGCTGCACCACCTGGGCGACTACGTCGGCTTGCCGCAGGGTGTTGTCGAGATGGCGAGCCAGGCTGCCGCAGCGGTCAGGGCGGCGCCGTTTCCCGTAACCTTTGACCGCGCTGCGAGTTTTTCCAGCTCCCCGCGCAACCGGCCCTTTGTGCTGCGAGGCGACGCCGGCCTTGCCGAGCTGATGGTGTTCCAGCGGGCATTGGGCTTTGAGATGGCCAAGGCCGGGCTGGGACGCTGGGCGAAACCGGCTTACACCCCCCACGTCACCTTGCTCTACGATGACCGCGCGGTAGCCGAACAGGCTATAGCGCCCATCCGCTGGACGGCCGGCGAGTTTATCCTGGTGCGCAGCCTCATAGGCCAGACCCTGCACATTCCATTGGCTCGCTGGCCCCTTCGGCCCTGAGTGTTTGGGCGGCCTTGCCGGCAGACCCGGGAAATCCTCGCCGTTTTGGCCTATGCTTCAGCCCATGTACCTGCCGCCCCAATTCAAAGGTGACAGCGCCCAGGCCGCGGCGCTGATCAATGAGCACCCCTTCGCCAGCCTGATCAGCGTCGACGACGCAGGCCTGCCCTATGTGACCCATTTGCCGCTGCATCTTGAAATGCGGGGCGAGCAGATGGTCCTGCTGGGTCATGTGGCCAAGCCCAACCCGCATTGGCGCTACCTGCAGGCGCGGCCCCAGGCGGTCGTGACATTCCTCGGGCCGCACGCCTATATGTCGCCCAAGGTTTACCCCGACTTGGCACGGGTGCCGACCTGGAACTACCTGGCCGTGCACTGCACCGTGCAAGTCACACTGGTGGAAGACCCGCTGGCCAAGGACCGCCTGCTCAAAAAACTCATAGGTGACCACGAGCCGCCTTTTGCCCAGCAGTGGCGTGACCAGGGCGAGGAATTTGCCCACAAGATGCTGGCCGGCATCGTGGGCTTTGAGCTGCAGGTGACCGAGTTGCAGTGCAAGATCAAAATCAACCAGCACAGGCGCGAAGCCCATGCTGCGATGAAAACCATTTACGCCGCCGGCAATGAGGACGAGCGCGCCCTGGCCGGCTGGATGGATCGCCTGGGCATTTCGGCCGGCAACGACAACGCCAAGGAGGCTTGATATGCGCGGTATTTTCAGCATCGTGGGTCTGCTGGTCACCTTGGCCATCATCGGTTTGCTGGTCAAAAAGCAGCTCGGAACCCAGGTGGCCGTCCCGGCGACGCCCGGCGTGCCTGCCGTTTCCGCCGACGCGCCGCCGCAGGTGCGCAGCCAGCAAGCCCAGCAGCAGGTCAAACAGGCCGTCGAGGGCGCTCTGCAACAGGCCCGTCCCACGCCGGATGAGAAGTAAGCCGGGAAGAATCGGTCCCCGCCTCCACAGGCCGGGTTGAAGTGGTCATGAGCGACGAAACTTTCATGCAACAGGCGCTGGCCCAGGCGCGCATGGCTGCGGCAGCGGGCGAAGTGCCCGTGGGTGCGGTGGTGGTGCGGCACGGCGAGGTCATCGCCACCGGCCGCAATGCACCGGTCGACGGGCATGACCCGACGGCGCATGCCGAGATCGTGGCCCTGCGCGCGGCAGCGCAGGCACTGGGCAACTACCGTCTCGACGACTGCGAACTTTTCGTCACGCTGGAGCCCTGCGCCATGTGCAGCGGCGCCATGCTGCATGCGCGGCTGCAGCGTGTGGTGTTCGGCGCGGCCGATCCCAAAACCGGCACGGCCGGCTCGGTCGTCAACCTCTTTGACCAGCCTCAACTCAACCACCAGACCCGCTTGCAGGGTGGCGTGCTGGCCGGGGAGTGCGGTGGGCTGTTGCAAGCTTTCTTCCGCCAGCGGCGGGCCGACAAGCGCGAAGAGGCGCGCCTGGCGCATCCGCTGCGCGACGATGCGCTGCGCACGCCCGACGCTGCGTTTGAAGGGCTGCCCGATTACCCGTGGCGGCCCCGTTATGTCAGCGACCTGCCCGCGCTGGGTGGGCTGCGCATGCATTACCTGGATGAAGGCGGAGAAAGCAGGCAAGGCGAGGGCGGCCTGACCTGGCTGTGCCTGCATGGCAACCCGGCCTGGAGCTACCTGTACCGCAAGATGGTCCCGGTGCTGTTGGAGGCCGGGCACCGGGTGGTTGCGCCCGACCTGATCGGCTTCGGCAAAAGCGACAAACCCAAGAAAGACAGCTTCCACAGCTTCAGCACCCATCGCCAGATCCTGCTGGAATTGGTCGAAAGCCTGGACCTGCAAAACGTGGTGCTGGTGGTGCAGGACTGGGGCGGCCTGCTGGGCCTGACGCTGCCCATGGCGGCGCCACAGCGCTACAAGGGTTTGCTGGTCATGAACACCACGCTGGGCACCGGCGATGCGCCGCTGCCCGCGGGCTTTGTGGCCTGGCGCGAGATGTGCGCGAAAAACCCGGAGTTCGACGTCGCACGCCTGTTCGCCCGCGGCAACCCGCAGATGAGCGCCGCCGAGTGCGCGGCCTACAGCGCACCTTTTCCCGACAAAGGCCACCGCGCGGCGCTGCGCGCTTTTCCGCCCATGGTGCCGGACAGTCCCGATGCCGACGGCGCCGCCATTTCACGGCAGGCGCGCGGCTTCTGGCAAAACGACTGGACTGGCCGCACTTTGATGGTGGTCGGCGCGCAGGACCCTGTGCTGGGCCCACCCGTCATGCGCGAACTGCAGACGCTGATTCGCGGCTGTGGCGAGCCCGAGGTGCTGCCGCAGGCCGGGCATTTTGTGCAGGAGCACGGCGAGCCGGTCGCGCGGCTGGCTGCGGCCTTCTTCAACCCGGCAGCTTGAAGACCGGCAAATGCCAGCCCATGAAGATGGCGCAGATCCGCAGCGCTGCCACGGCGACCAGGCCCGCCCCGAAAGCCCATGAAGGCTTGAGTCCCAGCGTCTTGAGCAGCAGATAAAGCGTGATCCCTCCGATCGCGGCGCTGGCGTAAATATCCTGGCGCAGCAGCAGCGGCACCTGGTTGCTGCAGATGTCGCGCATCAGGCCGCCCGCCACGCCTGTCATGGTGCCCATCACCACCACAATGACGGGCGATAGCCGCGCCGCTTCGGCCAGTTGCGCGCCCGAGAGCGCGAACAGCGCCAGCCCCAGTGCGTCGGCCACCAGCAGGGCCTGCGACGGAATCGGCAGCAGTTGCACATACAGCACGGTGCCCAGCGCCGCCGCGGCAATCACCAGCAGGTAGGCGGGCCTGGCCATCCAGAACACCGGATGCCGGTTCATCAGCAGGTCGCGAAGGGTGCCGCCGCCTATGGCGGTCAGCGCCGCCAGCACCAGCACGCCCAGCAGGTCGAGCTGCAATCTCCCGGCCGCCAGCGCGCCGCTCACGGCAAAGACGGCAACGCCCAGCAGGTCCAGCACATACAGCATCATGGTGGCCCTGTTTATACCTGCTGCCGTGCAGGCGCGGAAAGTTGCGGCGGCAGTGGGATACTTGCACCCGTGAAAAAACATATCTACATCTACTCCCCCTCCAGCGCCGTGCGCGACAAAGCCGCTTTCAAGCGCGGTGTGCAGCGCCTTACTGCCCTGGGCCATGAAGTCGAAGTCGACATGGACGCACTTGCGCGCCACCAGCGTTTCGCCGGTGATGACGACACCCGGCTGGCGGCCATCCACCGCGCGGCCGCCAGCGGCGCCGACGTGGCCCTGATCTCACGCGGCGGCTACGGCCTCTCGCGCATACTGCCGGGCATCCAGTACAAAGCAGTCGCCAAAGCCATCGCTGGCGGCACCCGCTTTGTGGGCCTGAGCGACTTCACGGCCTTCCAGATGGCGGTGATGGCCAAGACCGGCGCCGTGACCTGGGCCGGCCCCGCATTGGGTGAGGATTTCGGCGCCCAGGCGCCGGACGACATCACCGAAGCCTGCTTTGACGACCTGATCACGGGGCAGGGCGAAGGCACGGGCTGGCAATTGCCTAAACTCGCGGCCGACGCCAAGCCGGCCGCCGATTTCATGGTCAAGGATGCGGTGCTCTGGGGTGGCAACCTGGCCATGCTGTCTTCGCTGGTGGGCACGCCCTACCTGCCGGCCGTCAAGGGTGGCATCCTGTTTATCGAGGACGTCGCCGAACATCCCTACCGTGTGGAACGCATGCTCACGCAGTTGCTGCACGCCGGTGTGCTGGCGCAGCAAAAGGCCATCATCTTCGGCCAGTTCACCAACTACGCGCTGGTGCCGCACGACAAGGGCTTCAAGCTGGCGACGGTCATTGCCTGGCTGCAAAGCAAGGTCAAGGCGCGTGTGCTGACGGGATTGCCTTTCGGCCATGTGCCGACCAAGGTGACGCTGCCCGTGGGCTTGAAAACCACCCTGGCGGTGGAGGGTCGCGATGCTTTTGTGCTCTGGGGCCACCTGCACCACCACTGAGCTGAACCGGTATTGCCCCAAGGGGCAAAAAGCGGACAAAAATAAACCAGCTAGAAGCTGGTTTAAAAAGTTGCCTTGGAGGCCAGGAAGAAACTAGAGAAACTGGAGAAACCGAAAAAGAACCGAAAACAAAAAAATAAGGTCAGGTGGTGAGCGGGCTGGACCGCGAACTTAGGCCGCGGGGCAGCATACCCTTGAATTTGTCACTGATGCGGCTGACTTTTTCACGGGCGATGGTCTCGCCGTGCATGGCTGCCAGCACCGCCATCACATCGCCGCGGGTGTACCAGAGGCTTTGGACGTCCTGCGCATAGCGCACGCGGCGGGTGATCTTGGGATAGTGTTTTTCGCCGAACTCGCCCAGCTCGTCGATGATGAACTGGCGGATGTCCTCGGTGCGGTCTTCCAGCACCGACGGCGTGACTTCTCCAGAGCCCAGCAGGGCCATGAAGCTGCTTTTCAGATTAGGTTTTAACCAGCGCATTTGCCACACAACTTTCTACCGAAACATCCCTGGAATATATTTAGCTGCATCACCTCGAACGGCGTCTTCTGTTAGATTAAGACGACATCTAATCATTTGCAAGGTGTTTTGTGTGAAATGGTTAACGCAAAACAACAAATGAATCAAGGAGTTAGTAACCAGATGTCAAGTCGATTCTTGAATTGAACACTGTTTAAATCTTTAGGCCTACACGGCGATTTTGCCTGTGAGTCGAAAGTCACCCTCCCTTTTTTCGGCATTATTCACATCTTTTCAGGCCCCTTCCAGGGCCTTTTTTGGACCGCCATGAGCACACAAATGACCGCATACCCCGCGCACTACATCAACGGCCAGTGGGTCAAGGCCCAGTCCTCCGAGACGCTGCCGGTCCATGATTCGAGCACCGAAGCCTTGATGGCGACGGTGCCTGCAGGCACTGCGGCGGAAGCCGAAGCCGCCGTGCTGGCGGCGCGCGCAGCCTTTGACGGCTGGTCGGCCCTGCCGGTCGAGACCCGCGCAGCCTACCTCGACAAGATCGCGGCCGGCGTCAAGGCCCGCACTGAAGACCTGGCCGTGGCCATTGCACGTGAAGTGGGCATGCCGCTGAAGATGGCCCGCGCCGTGCAGGTGGGCGGCCCGGCCTGGCATTGGGGTAATTTCGCCAAGGTGGCGCGCCAATTCCAGTGGGAAAAGACCGTCGGCAACTCGCTGGTGGTGCGTGAAGCCATTGGGGTGGTGGGCTGCATCACGCCCTGGAATTTCCCGTTGAGCCAGATCACGCTGAAGATCGCGCCGGCCATGGTGGCGGGCTGCACCGTGGTGCTCAAGCCCAGCGAAATCGCGCCGGTCAACGCCATGATCCTGGCGGAAATCATCCATGAGGCGGGGGTGCCCCCCGGCGTGTTCAACCTGGTCAACGGCATGGGCCCGGTGGTGGGCGAGGTGCTGGCCACGCACCCGGAAGTTGATATGGTGAGCTTCACCGGCTCCACCCGCGCCGGCAAGCGCGTGGRTGAGCTGGCCAGCCAGACCATCAAGCGGGTGGCACTGGAGCTGGGCGGCAAGTCGGCCAGCGTGGTGCTCGACGACGCCAATTTCGAGGCGGCCGTCAAGGGCACGGTCTCGGCCTGCATGCTCAACAGCGGGCAGACCTGCTCGGCGCATACACGCTTGCTGGTGCCTGCCGGCCGCTATGAGGAGGTCAAGGCCCTGGCCCAGGCCGCCGTCGCGAAATTCAGCGTGGGCCCGAGCCTGGAGGAGGGCAGCAAGCTTGGCCCCCTGGTCAGCGCCGGCCAGCGCGACCGCGTGCTGGGCTTTATCCGCACCGGCATTGAGGAAGGCGCGGATGTGATTGCCGGCGGCGCCGAGGCGCCGGCCTTTGACAAAGGCTATTTTGTCCAGCCCACCATTTTGGGTATCAAGCCGACCGACACCCTGGCCCAGGAAGAAATCTTCGGCCCTGTGCTGGTGGTCATTCCCTACAAGGACGAAGAGGATGCCGTGGCCATCGCCAACAGCACCATTTACGGCCTGGGCGGCGCCGTCTGGAGCGGCACCGACGAGCACGCGATGAAGGTCGCGCGCCGCCTGCGCACCGGCCAGGTCGACATCAACGGCGGGCCTTTCAACGGCCAGGCGCCGTTCGGCGGTTACAAACAGTCGGGCAACGGGCGGGAGAACGGCGTTTATGGCTTCGAGGAATTCCTGGAATTCAAGGCCATGCAGCTCAAGCCCAGCGCGAGCTGAGTTTTTGCGCCCCGGCCCCGGCTCCGCCCGGCCGGGCAGGTGGCCAGGGCAACGCGCCGGTACGCCTTTGTCATAAGTTCTATGTGCTACTTATGTTTTAATGGCGTCAAAACTACAAGCAGTTACATCGATTTATGGCAGAAGTTACCGTCGTTTTTGCCGATCTCACAGGAAGCACCGGGGTTTTTGAATCACTGGGCAATGCCAAGGCCACACAGGCCATCACGCGACTGACCCAGTGGATAGGCAAGGTCTGCCATGCCTACCGCGGCCACGTCATCAAATACCTGGGCGACGGCGTGCTGGTGGTGTTTCCCGACAATGCGGACGCCGTCGACGCGGTGACCGAACTGCAGCGGGTTCACCGCGACCGCATCCGCAACTGGCCTGAGCAGCTCAAGATGCGCCTGCAAGTGGGCGTGGCGCGCGGTGAAATCGTCGAGCAGGACGGCGACTGCTTCGGCGACGCTGTCAACCTGGCCTCGCGCCTGAGCGACCTCTCGGGTCCCGACCAGATCCTGTCCACCGACGCCGTCATCCGGCACTTACCGTCTGACACACTCGTGCGTTCCCGAAGCCTGGGCGCGCTTGAAATCCGCGGCCGGATCGAGGCTTGCCTGGTGCACCGCATCGAATGGCAGTCCGAAGTCATGTCCGAATCCTTCACCGTGCCCGCCAGCCTCACGGTGCCGTCGGCGACCCCGCCCGCGGCGGCCCTCGCGTCGATAGAGCTGTCCTGGCTGGACATCAACACGGCTTTCGCCTCCACCGAATTGCCCATCTTCCTGGGCCGCGACCAGGATGCGCATTTTGTGGTGCAAGACCCGCGCGTTTCCCGCAGGCACGCCAGGATCGAATGGCGCGCCGGCAAGTTCTTCCTCGAAGACGTCAGCAGCTACGGCACCTGGGTGCGCTTTGCGGACAACGCGGCGGTGATCGCGCTGCGCCGGCAGGAGTGTGTGCTGCTGCTCGAAGGCGAGATCGCCCTGGGCGCTCCCTTTGAGGATTTCACCGTGCCCACCGTCAGTTTCAAGTTCGCCGACGGCAAAATGCACTTGCAGAAAAAATAAACCGCGCCGTTGGCCGCGCGGTCAACTTGCAAGGGGCATGGGCTTGATCTGGTTCAAACGGTTTTTTGCCGCTTTGGCGGCGCTGCTGCTGCTCGCCGCCGCAGCGGCCGGCATCTATGTCTACAGGGCCGGTCCCGCGCTGGACGGCGAGTTGCGGGCCGCCGGCCTGCGGGATCGCGTGAGCGTGGCGCGCGACCCCTCCGACGTCACCCACATCAAGGCCCAATCCCCGCGCGACGCCTGGTTTGCCCTGGGGTATGTGCATGCGCAGGAGCGAGGCTGGCAGCTCGAATTCAACCGGCGCGTCATGCACGGCGAACTCTCCGAGGTGTTCGGCCCGGCCACGCTGGAAACCGACAAGCTGCTGCGCACGCTGGGCGTGGTGCGCGCCGCCGAACGCCAGTGGCAGGGCCTGCCCGCCGAAGGGCGCCAGGCCATGCAGGCCTACAGCGAGGGCATAAACGCCTTTTATGCCGGCTCTTCGCAGGCCTTGTCGCCCGAATTCCACATCCTGGGCGTCAAGCCCGGCGGCGCTTCCGGTGTGGCCTGGTCGCCCACCGACAGCCTGGCCTGGTCGCTGATGATGGCGCTGGACCTGGGCGGCAACTGGGGCACCGAATTCGCGCGCCTGTCCGCCGCGCGTGTGCTCAAAACCCCCGAGCTCTGGCAGCTGTTTCCGCCGTATCCCGGCGAGCAGCCGGCTTCCCGGGTGGACTTCAGCAAGCTCTACGCGGAACTCGGCGTGTACCGCGCAGACCTCCCGACCGCGCCGAAAGTTTCAATCACCACGCCGGCTCCCGCCGCGCTCGCCATGGCCGACAGCATCAACAGCTGGGCCGCCGCACTGGGTGACGTGGAGGGCAAGGGCTCCAACAACTGGGTGGTGGCCGGCGCGCGCACCGCGAGCGGCAAGCCATTGCTGGCCAACGACCCGCACCTGGGGCTGTCGGCTCCGGCCGTCTGGTATTTCGCACGCCTGCAGGCGCCGGAGAGTGGCGGCGGCGCAGGCCTGGACGTCATAGGCGCGACCTTGCCGGGCCTGCCGTTTGTGGTCATTGGCCGCACCGAAAAAATGGCCTGGGGATTCACCAACACCGCGCCCGACGTGCAGGACCTTTACCTTGAACAGATCAATCCCGCCAACCCGCGGCAATACCGCATCCCGTCCCCAGGCGCTTCCCAAGCCACTGAAGCCTGGGCCGATTTTGAAACCCGCAGCGAAACCATCAAGGTCAAGGGCCAGCCCGACATCCAGCTGGAGGTGCGCGAAAGCCGCCACGGCCCCGTGCTCAGCGATGTGCAGAAGTCGCATGCCGAGCTGCTCGACACCCGCAAGTACGTCATTGCGCTGCGCTGGAGCGCCCTGGATGCCGACAACCAGACGGTGCTCGCCGGCCTGCGTGCCAACCGCGCCCAGTCCACCCAAGAGCTGGTGAAGGCCTTTGCCGCCTACCACTCGCCCATGCAAAACGTCGTGACGGCGGACGTCGCAGGCGGTGTGGCCTTCAAGGCTGTCGGCAAGGTTCCGCTGCGCAAGCCCGACAACGACATCCTCGGCGTTGCGCCCTCGCCGGGCTGGGACGCTCGCTACGACTGGGCCGGCTGGCTGCCCTATGTACAAACGCCGGAGGCCGGCCGCGCCGCCATCGAGGCCAAGGGTTGGTGGGCCACGGCCAACCAGCGCATCACGCCGCCGGCTTACCCGTTCTTCATCGGGGCGGACTGGACCGTGCCTTACCGCTACGACCGGATTGAGCAACTGCTGGCGGCCAATCCGCGACACGACGTCGCCTCCATGGAGAAAATCCAGGGCGACCAATATTCAGCGGCGACCGCCAGGCTGCTGCCTTTCCTGCAAAAGACGCTGGCTCAGCCGCCCGCCCATCCGCTGGCCGAAGCCGCGCGCAAAACCATGGCCGGCTTTGACGGCGTCATGCGGGCCGACCAGGCTGCGCCGCTGGTGTTTGCCGCCTGGGCGGACGAACTCACACGCGGCATCCTCGGGGGCAAGCTGGGCGAGGCGACCTTCCGGCCGCTTTACGGCAAGCGCCATTTCCGCGGCACGCTGGAAGACATCCTTGAGCACCAGGATACCGCCTGGTGCGGTGCTGCCGGGTGCGACTCGCAATCAGCGGCGGCGCTGGCGCGGGCGCTGGACCGCCTGCAGGGGGCTTACGGCGACGACGTGGGCAAGTGGGCTTGGGGCAGGGCGCATGTGGCGCTGTCGGCGCACAAGCCCTTCGGCAATGTGGCCTGGCTTGCGCCCTGGTTCGACGTGCGAGTCCCCACAGGCGGGGACACCTTCACGGTCAATGTGGGCCAGCACTGGGCCACCGGCGACGCCACGCCCTTTGCCAACCGGCAGGCCGCATCCCTGCGCGCGGTGTACGACATGGGCGACCCGGAAAAATCCCGCTTCATCTACCAGACCGGTCAGAGCGGCCTGGTGTTTTCAGGCCGCTACCGCGACATGCGCGACAGCTGGGCCGCGGTGCAGTACCGGCCCCTGCAGATGAACCCGCCGGCCTTCGCGCACCAACTCACGCTGGCACCCTGAAGGCCCGAAGCTCCAGACGGTTTATGCCGGAATCGCGTCCACGTTGAGCCGGTCCCAGTGACGATGCTGCGCGATCGCCGCCAGCAAATCCTGCGACACCTGGCCATCCGTCACCTTGCGCGCATCGGCAATGATGACGCCCGGCGTGGGCTCGCTGACCGCTTCCGGGTCTTTGCCCAGGCTGAAACCCAGGGTCGACAGCAACTGCGCGCCGTCGTTCACCGCGCAAATCGTCTTGCAGTGCTTGTAGGCCTCCAGCACAAAATGCACCGCCTCGCCCATGGCACCCAGCGTGGCGACGCTCTCGCTGCCGCCGGGTATCAGTACCGCGTCAAACATCACCGAGGGCATGTTGGTGAAGGTGTGGTCCACCGCCAGCTGCCGCCCCGATGAGGTGCTCACGGTGCCCAGGTGCGGCGCGACCAGCTTGCACTGGGCGCCGGCGTCCTGCAGGTCCTGCTGCAGGCGCTTGAGCGCCGCGGCCTCCACGCCGTCGGCCACCAGGATGGCCACCTTGCGCGTCTTGGCGCTGCCGCCGGGGCGGCCCACCATGCGCAGGGCCGGGTCATCCTCCACCTTGCTGGTGATGCGGTGCTCGCGAAAACCCAGCCGGCCGGCCGCGGCCTTGGGGTCTGGCGGCTTGATGCCCAGGGGCGCTGCCACGCGCGTGGCCAGCTTCAGGTCCACATGGGCCAGGTTGTCCACCATGCGCTGGCGGATCTCGGGCACCTCCACCTTGGAAAGCTCAAAACGAAAGGCCGCCACGATGTGGTCTTTTTCCGGCAGGCTCTGGCTGTTCCAGAACAGCGCGGCCTGGGAAAAATGGTCGTCAAACGATGGGCTGCGGCGCCGGATTTTCGGCGGCTCCAACTGCTCCGGATAAGACTGGAATCCCTGCGCGCCGCCATCCACCCTGAACTCGGTGCCGTTGCCCAGCGTGTTGGGCTCGTAGGCGACCCGGCCCTTGGCGATGGCCTGGCGGTGCATGCCGTCGCGCTGGAAATTGTGCATGGGGCAGACCGCCCGGTTGATCGGGATCTCATGGAAGTTGGCGCCGCCCAGGCGTGACAACTGCGTGTCGGTGTACGAGAACAGCCGGCCCTGCAGTAGCGGGTCGTTGGAAAAATCAATGCCCGGCACCAGGTGGCCCGGGTGGAAGGCCACCTGCTCGGTTTCGGCGAAGAAGTTGTCCGGGTTGCGGTTGAGCACCATCTTGCCGATGAGCTGCACCGGTACCTGCGATTCGGGAATCAGCTTGGTCGGGTCGAGGATGTCAAAGCCCAGTTCACTTTCCTTGCCCTCATCAATGATCTGCACGCCCAGCTCCCACTCCGGGAAGTTGCCGCTATCAATCGCCTCCCACAGGTCGCGCCTGTGGAAGTCGGGGTCTTTGCCGGCGATCTTCTGCGCCTCGTCCCAGGCCAGGCCGTGCACGCCCAGCTTGGGTTTCCAGTGGAACTTCACAAAAAAGGCGCCGCCCCGGGCGTTGATGAAACGAAAGGCGTGCACCCCGAAGCCCTCCATCATGCGAAAGCTGCGCGGCACGGCGCGGTCCGACATGGCCCACATCAGCATGTGGGTGGATTCCGGCATCAGCGAGGCGAAGTCCCAGAAGGTGTCGTGGGCGCTGGCCGCCTGCGGCATTTCGTTGTGGGGCTCCGGCTTGACCGCGTGGACCAGGTCCGGGAACTTGATCGCGTCCTGGATGAAGAACACCGGGATGTTGTTGCCCACCAGGTCGTAATTGCCCTCGGCGGTGTAGAACTTCACCGCGAAGCCGCGCACGTCGCGCACCGTGTCGGCCGACCCCCGGGAGCCGGCCACGGTGGAAAATCGCACGAAGACCGGTGTTTCCACATCCGGGTCCTGCAAGAAACCGGCGCTGGTGTACTGCACCATGGACTTGTAGGGCTTGAAATAGCCGTGCGCGCCCGCGCCCCGGGCATGCACCGCGCGCTCCGGAATGCGCTCGTGGTCGAAGTGGGTGATTTTTTCGCGGAGTATGAAGTCCTCCAGCAAGGTCGGGCCGCGCTCGCCGGCTTTCAGCGAATTGTGGTTATCCGGGATTTGCAGTCCCTGGTTGGTCGTCAGCACGGCGGCGCTGCCCGCGGTAAAGCTTTCGAGCTGGGTTTTCTTGTCTTTGGCGCCGTCCGTGTTCCGAAGAGGGTTGGCAGTGTTGCGCTTGGAGGGCGGCATGAACATCCTTGTGTAAAAAGAGACTGCGCCCGGGAGTCCCCAGGCGGATTCGAAACGAAAGGCGCGCAAACAGAGAAACAGAGAGGAGCGCGGGCTCCGCGTGCCGGTCAGTTGTCGAGCACGCCTTCCAGCACTTTGACGGTGGCCAACAGGCCCAGCGCCGCGACCGTGCCGGCCAGGCACCAGGCCATGAATTCCTGCAGGACTTCCGCCACGTTGTCCGGCAAGGCCATGGACACCAGGAACAGGCCCGCCGCGCAGACCAGCACTGTCAGGAACGCGTGGAGCAGGTCGATGTCGCGAGGGCTGGCATGAACTCGCCAGGCGGTCAGCAGCCCAGCGGCCATGCCTGTCAAAAGTCCGGCCATCAGCTTCATGGTGGTGGTTTCCTGTGGTTGGTGAGTTGTCGTTGCGTGGTGCATGGACAATACGGCCGCCCCGGCACGCGGGTGGTAGCCTGATGTCGGCGTGCCGTGTAAGGGCTTTCTGCTCCTTGCGTAAGACTCGGCTTACCGGCTGCTCAACACCGGCTGTCTGTGCTTGTGCGGCTTTGCAGGCGGCGGCGTTTTGCCCGTCCCGACCTTGCTTTAACGCATGTTCGCCACGACGCGTAGCCTTTTCTCCTACAAGGCCACGCTCGCCCCTCCGGCACACGGCGCCCGGCCGTGCGCGTAAATTGGAATCCATGAAAACCGGTGCGGGCGACAGCTACCCTTCCTGCTGTTCGTGGCGCTCCACACTCCTCTTACCGTTGCCCTTGTTGCGGATTGGCGCCTCACCATGAAAATGCGAACCTACCTCGTTGAAGACAATCCCACCATCCGCGACAACCTGATCAGCACGCTGGAAGAACTGGCCCCTGTTGAAGCGATCGGCACCTGCGAAACCGAGGACGAGGGAACGCAGTGGCTGACCCGTCATGAAACCCAATGGGACCTGGCTATCGTCGATCTGTTCCTCAAGCAGGGAAGCGGCTTGAGGATTCTGGAAGCCTGCCGCAAGCGCAGCCCTTCCCAGAAGGTGGTGGTTTTCAGCAACTACGCCACGCGGGAAATGCGCATGCGCTGCGCCGAGCTCGGCGTTGACGCCGTTTTCGACAAATCCACCGAAATCGATTGCCTGCTGGCCTACTGCCTTACCCAAAGCCGCAAGCTGGGAGGCGCGGCCAATGACGACTCCCGGGATTTTGGAAGCTCCATGGGGTCCAGTCTGCAATCCGCCTGAACCCGCACCAGCACACACAAGAACACCAAGGTTTTGACCATGAGTACGCCGATGGCTTCCCTCACCGCTACGCCAGTTGACATCCCGCCCCAAAGCGGGCCGCGGCGGCTGGATGATGATGTTTTTCAGACGGCCGAGGAGGCCGTGCTGGTGGAAGGGCAGGGCAGCGCCGCGGGACTGTCGCCGGGTGAATCAGTGACTGCGGATAGCCGCCGCGATGCCCGCGAGGCTGGGCTTAGCGGGCGCCATGGTGTGCCTTTCGTTCAGCGGGTCCGCACGTACGTCGCTGAAAAGCCCTGCCAGTCCGCCTTGATGGCTGCTGCGGCGGGGGCGCTTGCGATGATGGTCCTGCGCTCGCAGTTGCGCGGCCGGCTCACGCTGCCCCGCTCGTTGCGGCCGCGATAAGGCCGGCGTTCGCGCCAGTACCACGGAAAGTTTCCAATGCCCATGCACCTTCATGTTCCGCAACCGCCTTCGGGCACCCCCGGCATTCATATTCCCCAGGAAATGCCGCCGTTGATCGTGCCGCCGGAGCCCGGCACGCCACCCGAGGTCACCGACCCGCCGCCGCCCGAGCCCACGCTGCCCGTACGCGAACCCGGCACCAACGCGCCACCACAAGCCGTTTTGTAACGGCGATTGCGGGCCCTTTGCTCAGGACGCCTGCTGGCGCTGGTATTCCGCCCGCTTCATGGCGAGGTAGCTTTCCTTGTCCACTTCATGCAACTGGCGCGCGTACTGCTCGGTCGCGTCGAACCAGTGCCGCAGCCGCGCCTCCAGCTGTTGCGCTTGCGGCTTGTCCAGTGAAGCGAGATAGGCTTCTATGGCCAGGTAGTAGCGCATGGTGTTGCGCTCCACCGTGCCGCGCATGCCGTCCACATAGCCATTGGCGGAGCCGCGTTGCACTTGCGTGAACCCGACCTTGCCGCTGCCGGCCGTTGCGAGGTAGCCTTGCATGGCCAGGCGGCCGGCGACACCGTAACCGTATGAATAGCGCAGGTGCATGAAAGTCTTGCCCCCCGGAAGCGGCACGGCCTGCAGCTCGATGCGGTAGTTGTTCGTTCCCAACGGGCCTTTGTCCGACCTGAGCTGCGCCGCCAGGTAGTCGGATGAGCTCGCCACCAGCCGGTAGTTGAACTGCAGCGCGAAGGCGTCTTCCAGCTCTTGCTCGGTCTTTTTGCCGATGTGCATGTTCAGCAGGCTCGGGCTTTCGTCCGCGCTGGCGCGGCAGTACTTGGTGTTGATGTGCAGTATCAGCACATCGCACCAGCGCCTGGGGCTTTTGAAAGTGCCGCTGACCGTGGCGAAGGGCGAATCGAGCACCGCATATGCACTGCCGGTCACGGCATTGGCGCCTTCGGACGATTCCAGGTACAGCGGCCTGCGGTAGGGGTTCTGCGCAAGCTGCCCGGCCAACGCCGCATGCTTTTCAAGCAGGGCCGTCGCGCCGGATTCGGGGCTCGCGGCAGGCGCCTGTTGCGTTTGCGCGCCGGCCGGGAGGTGGAGCGCGCAAAACAGCGGGCCGCACAGCAGGGCAATACGACCGAGACGCCCAAGGCACCATAGAGGTTTCATGCCTCGAGTGTGCCCGCGCGAGGAAGGCCTGTTTTGCATACGCTCCTTCGTCCTACATGCAGTCGCCGCAAGCATGAAGAAATGGGAAGCCCGAGGGCC
This sequence comes from Polaromonas sp. P3_B1, assembly GCF_056402935.1. Lineage (NCBI taxonomy): Bacteria > Pseudomonadati > Pseudomonadota > Betaproteobacteria > Burkholderiales > Comamonadaceae > Polaromonas > Polaromonas sp. P3_B1. Next base: position 3,366 of record NZ_JBFUGK010000052.1, on the reverse strand, counting down.
TGCTCAGGCTTGCATCGTTTCCGCCAGCGCTTGCGGATCCGTCTGGGCGGTAGCTTCGAATTGAAGTGTGATGCGGTTTCCCATCCGTGTCAGGCCCACGGATTCCTGCAAGGCCAGCAACTGCAGGTCGCGCCACTCCAGCGGTCGGTAAGGAGGTTTGTCCGCGATGCGCAGGGGCTCGGCGGTGTCATGCGCCTTGAGTTCGACGTGCAGCGAAAGAATGCCCTGCGCGAACTCGGCGCCTATCAGCACTTTGCCGGGCACGGCCGCCGCATCGGTCAGGGTGATGAGCGCCGCCGTCAGCACGTTGCGAAGCGCGGCCTGGGGCAGTTGCACGGCGGGGCTTTGGGTGTTGTCGACGACGGTGAAACCTTTGAAGGAGAGCTGCGTCACCACCATGCCCAGGCATTCCTCGATGCCCGCAGCGGCTGGTACCAGACGCTTTTCCTTGGGCGCGAGCCAGCTCATCAGCTCAACACAGGAGGCGGCCGCTTCTTTTGAAAGAGCCACGATGTCGCGCGCGTTCCTCAGCAGTGCTTCCGGATCCGCGTCCGCCTTTTGCAGGCGCCGCTCGAGCATCGCCGCCACCATGGCAATCGGCTGCAGCGTCCCCGCGATGTCGTGGCGTATCACCGGCGCCAGCCGGCGCAGCAGTGCATAGTGCGCCGCTTCCGCCTCGCGCTTTTCCAATCCGTTTGCCTGTTCCGCCGTACTGCTGGACTGAACGCTCATGATGCTGCCATTGATAGAGGTTACGAAAACTGCAGCAATCTGCAGGACCCCACGCCGCGCAACCAAACACATTTGGCCGCGATATTTTCAAGGCGTAACCACAAAATATACAGCGATGAATTTGGAATTCATGTAAGCCAAAACCGACAGTTGAACGGCTGTGACAGGCGCGCCGCACATTGTTTTCTTGGTTAAGAAATTAGTGCGAGATTTCATTGTCATTCTGTATCTTCCCGAGTAATCTCGGCACCCGTTTCTACAAAAAGTTACCCTCAATACAGGATGAACAGCATGGAAGCTTTGACCAAGCTTTCGGTGGTGGAGCGCGACACCGAATTGAAGTCCATTCTCAAATCCCTGAGCGCGCTCAGGCGTGGGGAGGCCGGCGTCACACTGCCAACCGAATGGGACGGCGTCTACGGAAAGATCGCCGCCGAATTCAACCAGCTCTCGGCCATGACGACCGCGACCACCAGCCGCTGCAAAGGCCTGGCGTCCAAGTCCCGCCTGGCAACACGCGCCAGCCGGCGCCTGCCCGAGGACAAACTCTCGGGCTTCTGGCTGCAAAACGCGATGGCCATCAACACCGTGCTCGATGAAGCCGAGACGGTGACGGAGCAGACCAAGGTGGTGCTGACCGCCTTGACCGACCTCAAAAAAGGCGACGCACGCGCTTCGCTGCCGCAAGACTGGACCGGTGTTCCCGGCAAGGTCGCCGACGCCTTTAACGACGTGGTTTCTGAAAACGTGCGCATGGCCCGTGAGCTCGAACGCCTGAGCCGCGTGGTCGGCAAGCAGGGACGCCTCAAGGAGCGCGCCTTTGTGCCAGACGCTTCGGGTTTCTGGCGCGACTCCGCCGAGTCCATCAATTCGCTGATCGCCGACCTGGTGCACCCGACCAGCGAAGTGGCGCGCGTGATAGGTGCCGTGGCGCAAGGCGACCTGTCCAAGAGCATGGCACTGGAGGCCGAGGGCAAGGCGCTTGAAGGCGAGTTCCTGCGCACCGCCATGATCATCAACAAGATGGTGGAGCAGCTGGGCACCTTCTCGGCCGAAGTGACGCGCGTCGCACGCGAGGTCGGTACCGAAGGCAAGCTGGGCGGCCAGGCTGATGTGCAGGGTGTGGCCGGCACCTGGAAGGACTTGACGGATTCGGTCAACTCCATGGGCTCCAACCTCACGGCGCAGGTGCGCAACATCGCCGAGGTGACGACCGCCGTGGCGGCCGGTGACCTSTCCAARAARATCACSGTGGACGTGAAGGGCGARATMCTGGAACTCAAGAACACCATCAACACCATGGTGGACCAGCTGCGRTCCTTTGCATCGGARGTRACGCGGGTGGCGCGCGARGTGGGTACCGARGGCAAGCTGGGCGGCCAGGCCGATGTGCAGGGCGTGGCTGGCACCTGGAAGGACTTGACCGACAACGTGAACTTCATGGCCGGTAACCTGACCAGCCAGGTGCGCAACATCGCCGACGTGACCAAGGCCGTGGCGGCCGGTGACCTCTCCAAGAAAATCACGGTGGACGTCAAGGGCGAGATTCTCGAACTCAAGAACACCATCAACACCATGGTGGACCAGCTCTCCTCATTCGCATCGGAAGTGACGCGTGTGGCGCGCGAGGTGGGCACCGAAGGCAAGCTGGGCGGCCAGGCCGATGTGCAGGGTGTGGCCGGCACCTGGAAGGACTTGACCGACTCGGTCAACTCCATGGGCTCCAACCTCACGGGCCAGGTGCGCAATATCGCCGAGGTGACGACGGCTGTGGCCGCCGGCGACCTGTCGAAAAAGATCACGGTGGACGTGAAGGGCGAGATTCTTGAACTCAAGAACACCATCAACACCATGGTGGACCAGCTGTCTTCATTCGCCTCCGAAGTGACGCGTGTGGCACGCGAGGTGGGCACCGAAGGCAAGCTGGGCGGCCAGGCCGACGTGCAAGGCGTTGCCGGCACCTGGAAGGACTTGACCGACTCGGTCAACTCCATGGGCTCCAATTTGACGGGCCAGGTGCGCAACATTGCCGAGGTGACCAAGGCCGTGGCGGCCGGTGACTTGTCCAAAAAGATCACGGTGGACGTCAAAGGCGAAATCCTGGAACTCAAGGCCACCATCAACACCATGGTGGACCAGCTGCGGTCCTTTGCGTCGGAAGTGACGCGGGTGGCGCGCGAGGTGGGTACCGAGGGCAAGCTCGGCGGCCAGGCCGATGTGCAGGGCGTGGCCGGCACCTGGAAGGACTTGACCGACTCGGTCAACTCCATGGGCTCCAACCTCACGGGCCAGGTGCGCAACATTGCCGAGGTGACGACCGCCGTGGCGGCCGGCGACCTGTCCAAAAAGATCACGGTGGACGTGAAGGGCGAGATMCTGGAACTCAAGAACACCATCAACACCATGGTGGACCAGCTGCGATCCTTCGCCTCTGAAGTGACGCGCGTGGCGCGCGAGGTGGGCACCGAAGGCAAGCTGGGCGGGCAGGCCGATGTGCAGGGCGTGGCCGGTACCTGGAAGGACTTGACCGACTCGGTCAACTCCATGGGCTCCAACCTCACGGCGCAGGTGCGCAACATCGCCGAGGTGACGACCGCCGTGGCGGCCGGTGACCTGTCCAAAAAGATCACCGTG
>NZ_JBFUGK010000051.1:0-34925 GCF_056402935.1 Polaromonas sp. P3_B1 | reverse complement strand
GTTTAAGAGTTCAGGGGATTCAATCGGCGGGGGCCGAGGGTCCGGCTTGCCGGCCCTAGGCGCCGCCCCCTTGAGGGGGAGCAGGCTACACGAAGTGAGACTGGACAGGGGTGGGCCTGTTCTGCCCGGCAAAGCCGGTTCCGCGGCCCCGGCTGGGTTTAAGAGTTCAGGGGATTCAATCGGCGGGGGCCGAGGGTCCGGCTTGCCGGCCCTAGGCGCCGCCCCCTTGAGGGGGAGCAGGCTACACGAAGTGAGACTGGACAGGGGTGAGCCTGTTCTGCCCGGCGAAGCCGGTTCCGGGGCTCATGCTTGTAAGAAGAGGGGCTGGCCCGCACCTATGGGGGTCAAAGCGCGATTTCCGCCGGGCGGTTACAATAGGAGCTTCGGTAAAGCATCAGCTTTTTACATCGAAACCTTTTCCCAACAGGTTTCCTTCTCAAGCGGCGCTTCCCAGAGCCCGAATCCACAGTGTTTTCAGTGCCCCTACAGCCCTGAACCTTCTCAGCACTGTTCCGTTTTTCCGGCGAGCACTTCTCCCAACAGTGCCCACGCATGGCTCAACCAGCCCAGCCCCTGACAAGGGCCAGGCGGGTGGACACCGAACACCCGCCGGCTTGCTCGCAAGCCGATCTCCTTATTTATCAAGCCGGGACACATACCCGGCATGGAATTTTTATGAACATGGATCACACCAAAATCTCGGTGGGCAAGTACCTTGTCTCACCACTGGCCAAGCAGCAAGGCGAAGGTTTCGCTGCATCGGTCTCCATCCGCTCCGGCCGCGGCAGCGCCACGCATGATCGCGTGCTGCGTTTCAGCGGCCTTTTCGACAGCGCGGCCGCGGCCGTGCATTACGCGACGGAACACGCCTTGCGCTGGATCAGCGAGCGCTCGGCGCCGGTTGGCGCCTGCGCCTGACATTGCACGCCGCCGCAACAGACACCACCGACAATTTTTTCAATTCCCTAGGAGTTACATCATGGCCAAAGAAGAACTGATTGAAATGCATGGGCTGGTCGACGAAGTGTTGCCGGATTCGCGCTTTCGCGTCACGCTCGACAACGGCCACAAGCTTGTGGCTTACACCTCGGGCAAGATGCGCAAAAACCATATCCGCATCCTTGCCGGCGACCAGGTCTCGCTGGAGCTTTCACCCTACGACCTGACCAAGGGCCGCATCACCTTCCGGCACATCGCCGGTCGCGGCCCGGGCCCGGCACCACGGTCGGCTACACGCTAAGCCGCGCGGCTCGCCCGCGTCTCAAAGCGCAAGCAAAAAAACACAAAGCCCGGCAGACGGAGAACTCTCCGCCTGCCGGGCTTTGTCATTTGCGCCTCAGGCCCAGCCAGGACGCCTCAGGCCGTATCAGCCCTGGCGGTGATCAGCCGCCATATGCTCTGTTTTCTGATTGATCAGCACCTCGGGCTCCTGGGCCTCGACCCAGCTCTCGTTGTTGAGCCCGGCCTTGAGCCTGTCGGTGTCCAGCTCATCCGTCCATTTGGCGACCACGATGGTGGCCACGCCGTTGCCTATCAGGTTGGTCAGCGCCCGCGCTTCCGACATGAAGCGGTCAATGCCCAGGATCAGCGCCAGCCCCGCGACGGGCACGGTGCCCACAGCCGACAGCGTGGCGGCCAGCACGATGAAGCCGCTGCCCGTGATGCCGGCTGCGCCTTTGGAGGTCAGCAGCAGCACCGCCAGCAGCGTGAGCTCCTGCGTGAGCGTCATCGGCGTGTTGGTGGCCTGCGCGATGAACACCGCCGCCATCGTGAGGTAGATCGAGGTGCCGTCCAGGTTGAAAGAGTAGCCCGTGGGAATCACCAGGCCGACGGTGGTCTTCTTTGCGCCCAGGTTCTCCATCTTTTCCATCATGCGCGGCAGCACCGATTCAGACGAAGAGGTGCCCAGCACGATCAGCAGTTCTTCCTTGATGTACTTGATGAACTTCCAGATGCTGAACCCGTGGACGCGCGCGATGGCGCCCAGCACGACGAAGATGAAAATCAGGCAGGTCGCGTAGAAGGCCGCCATCAGCTTGCCGAGCGACACCAGGCTGTCCACGCCGTATGCGCCTATGGTGAAGGCCATCGCGCCGAAGGCGCCGATGGGCGCGACCTTCATGATGAAGCCGACGATGGTGAACAGCACGTGCGAGGTTTTTTCGACGAAGTCGAACACCAGCGTGCCGCGCCCGCCGAAGCGGTGCAACGCGAAGCCGAACATCACCGCGATCAGCAGCACCTGCAGAATCTCGCCCTTGGCAAAGGCGTCCACCACGGTGGATGGAATGATGTTCATGATGAAGTCGGTCGTGGTGACCATCTTCCCGGGGGCTGTATAAGCCGCGATGGCCTTGGTGTCCAGCGTGGACACGTCGACGTTCATGCCCTGGCCCGGCTTGAACACATTGACCAGCACCAGCCCGATGATCAGCGCGAAGGTGCTGACGATCTCAAAATAAAGCAGCGCCAGGCCGCCGGTCTTGCCGACTTTCTTCATGTCCTCCATGCCGGCGATGCCGATCACGACGGTGCAGAAGATGATAGGCGCGATCATCATCTTGATGAGCTTGATGAAACCGTCGCCCAGCGGCTTCATGAGCTTTCCGGCCTCGGGGTAAAAATGCCCCAGCAGCACGCCGGCAATGACGGCGCAGATCACCTGGAAGTACAGTGATTTGTAAAGGGGCGGTTTGCGGCTGCTTGTCTTCGTTGTGCTTGTTGTCATGGCCGGAACGCATCAGGCCGTCAGGCTGTGCGTAGTTGTGATTGGGCTATCAAATATAGCCCTGCCACGCGATTTGTCCATGTGGGAAACCACAGATCACAATCTTTACGCAAGCGCCCGTCCATGGGCGCGGAGCCTTAGCGGGCCGCAGTGCCGGCGCCCGTGGCCGGCGGGCGCGCCATCCAGGCGATGAGCGAAGAGCGCATGGCTTCCTCCACTGACATGTCAATGGGTTGCACCCATTCGGCCGGCACGAATACCGTGTAGCCGCCGATCATGTAGCCCATGGGCAAATAGACCGCGACACGCTCGCCAGGCAGAAAGCCGGGGGGCAGGTCGGCGAAGCTGCGGCGCGTGATCAGGCCCACGATTTCCATCGCATGGCCTGGCATGCGCAGGATCACCACGCTTTGCTCACCCTGCTTGCCCGAAGGAGAAAAATAGTCGGCAAAGCTTTTGAGCGAGGAGTAAATGCTTTTCACCACCGGCAGGTTGGTGAAAGGCATCTCCGCGAAAGTCAGCAGCCTGCGCACGCTTTGCTTCGACACCAGGTAGCCGATCACCAGGATGCTCAGCACGCCGAACACCAGTCCCAGGCCGGGGATGTAAAAACTGCCGATGAGCGGCCTGAGTACCCACAGCGCCGCGGTTTCCATCCACGCCAGAAAGATGTAAAGCAGGTAAACCGTCAAGGCCACCGGCAGGATGGTGATGAGGCCGCGAAAGAAATATTTGTAAAGGCTTTTCATGGGTTCTTTATTCGTGCCCGCCCGCAACATGCGTCCGGCCATGCCAGCAATATAACCATTTCAATTGACACCGGCGCCGCCTGGCGGCTGTCGGATTTTTCCTACGGTTTTCGGGTACTAATAACCGCAGCTTGTCATATTTCCGTGCGTAAACTGGCGTCATTGCGAACACCAACATGGCACCCGACCCCGCTGCAGCAATGAACCCGGCCAGAGGCCCTCGCGCCCTTGCCGTTCCGGCCTTGTCCTGTTTCTCGCTGCCGCTCATGTTGCCTCCAGCCCTCGCGCTGAAAGTTACGTTTGCGCCCCTTGATATTTTTTTGCGGTGCTCCAAGCTGCGCTGCAAGCCCACGTCCGGCCTGCCCGGATATTTTTGAGGATTCCTGCTACATGAGCCATTCCACTTTGGTTACCGCACAACTCAAAGTCCCCTTGCGGTCCCTGGCCCTCACCGTCGAAGAGACGTCCCCCGGCGAATTCTGCTGGCGCATTCTTGAAAGCCGCGCGGACCCCCGCGTGTTTGAATCTGTTTCCTGTTCGGACATCACCTTCGCCGCTTACGACACGGCCCTGGCCACAGGCTACGGCGAGCTGCAGCGCCTGGTCGGCCCTGATCTTCAATACGGCCCGCGCATCGAGGATGAGGCGCAAGCCGAACTCTTCACCCCGCCTTCGGCCAGGCCTGCGGCAGACGGCTCCGAAAAGCGCCCCGCCATCAACGGCTTCAAGCCGGGCACGGTGCCCGCATGAAGCGCGACCTCAAAGCCGATTACACGCGCATGCGCGCCCAACTCCAGGCCTTGCTGGCAGAGCCGGTCAAGGATATGGCGAAGATTGACCGGCTCGTCGATGAGCTTGAAAAACTTCAACTCGCGATCAAGGCCCAGCACGGCATCAAGGGCAACAACCCGCTCGAATAGCAGCGCTTGTCGAGGACAGGCCTCGCGGTTCGCAGGGCCCCTCGCTGCTTTGTACGTCTGGGACGCGTAGCATTTTGTGACCTCGCTTGTCCTACACCCGCCGCTGTAACAGGCCGACGAAGTACCCAAAGCTCCCTGCGTAAATTGAATTTAGCTGGCAATAGGGCCGGCGATTTACCAACCCGATTGCCTGTGATGGGCATGACCATAGGAGTACACCATGAGAGCATCGAAACCCCTGGCATCCGTCGTCGCCGCAGCCGCCGTTGTGGGCGCCATCGGCCTGGCCTACGCCCAGACCCCTGACACCAGCACCACCACGCCTGGCGCATCGACAGACCAGACCATGCAAAACCAGGGCACTTCCGGCAGTACCACCGGCACATCGTCTTCGACCAGCGCGGACACCGCTGTCACCCCTACCGAGCGTCCCGCACAGGCTGACCGCAACTAAGCCCGACACCTCATGCAATTGCGCATGAAACCGCTCCGGACCGCCTTGGCGCCCGGAGCGTTTCATGTGGGAAGCCGACCTTCTTAATCCCGATCATGTCCGCTCCTGTGCCTGAGTTTGAGCAGCGCCCCGCCGTTGAAGGGCCGGGTGCCGTGGTGGCGGGCACACGACATCGACATTCGGACATTCTTGACGGCATCAAACAGGGCGTTCTGTGGGGCGCTGCGATCGCCGTCCTGGTTTTGCCACTTTTCAGGGCCCACCCCGTGGTCCTTCCCCAAGCCGCCGCTCTTCAAACCAGCGCACCCCGGCCCATGACGCCGCGCGTGGCGGATTTCGGCGCCGAAGAAGCTTCGAACGAAGCGCGCGAAGTCGCCAACTGGGTCGTCAGCTCCGGCGACAACCGCAAACTCTTTTTTGTGATCCTCGACAAGATCAACACCAAAGTCTTTGTGTTCGAGCCTTCCGGGAAGCTGCGCAGCGCCACGCCCGTGCTGATAGGCGCGGCCCGCGGTGACGACTCGGTCGACGGCATAGGCGGGCGCCCGATTGCCCAGGTGCAGCCACAGGAGCGCACCACGCCCGCAGGCCGCTTCGTGGCCGAGCCCGGCCGCAACGCCACCGGGGAGGACGTCGTGTGGGTCGACTACGACGCGGCGGTTTCCATGCACCGCGTGCGCACGCTGGAGCCCAAAGAGCGCCGGCTCGAGCGGCTCGCATCGCCCACCACCGAGGACAACCGCATATCCTACGGTTGCATCAACATGCCGGTGGCTTTTTTTGAAAACGTGCTCAAGCCCGCCTTCAATGCCAGCTACGGTGTGGTGTACGTGCTGCCCGAAGTCAAATCGCTGGCTGAGGTTTTCCCGGCGGCGCATGAGCTTGCCCTGAGGCAGGGCGGCACCGGTTCGCCGGCCTCTTGAAGCCATTGCGCGGACGAAAAAAAAACGGCGCACTGCTTTCGCAATGCGCCGCTTGATTGCTGGCGGATTCAATTCAGCCTGGACCCCTTTGGAAGCCGTGCCGACAGCCACTCGTRCACATCCGCACGCACGTTGCGGCCCCGAAGCAGGAAGTCCTCATACCGGCTCGGCACGTAGGGCAGGTACACAAGCGGCATGCCGGCCTGTTCGGGTGTGCGGTCCTTCTTCCTGCCGTTGCAATACCGGCAGGCGCTGACCAGGTTGGTCCACGAGTAGGGCCCGCCCTTGCTCGCAGGGACGATGTGTTCGGCCTCGAGGTCCTTTTCCTGAAACACCTGGGCACAGTAGGCACAGGTGCAGCGGTCGCGGCGTAGCAGCTTGGGTTTGGTGACCGCCGGCACCACCTCGTGCAGGTTGCGTCGGGGCGCACCGCGCAGCGCGATGATGGGGTGGATCACCAGCGTGGATTGGCGGCCGCGCGCGACGTTCCAGCCGCCGCGCAGCGTCACCAGGGGGCTTTCGCCTTGTTCCCAGGCGACGGTGCCGGTCGCATAGTGCAGAGCCGCCTCTTCAGCCGTGATCCAGGCCTGGGGCGTTCCCTGGATGTCGAGCTGAAGAACGTGGTGCATCGTGGCCTCCTGAGTTGAATGATGGGTGGTGCGGGCAGGGAATTTCGAAATCCCGACCTGCCGGTTAAAAGCCGGCTGCTCTGCCTCTGAGCTATGCCCGCGAAATCTGAGCCATACCCGCTGACAAAAAAATGGGGTGCAAGACCGGACTCGAACCGGTGACCCGCGGGGTCACATCCCGCTGCGCTGCCTACTGCGCCACATGCACCAGAAAAAAGAAAAGTTGGCTCCACAGCCTGGGATCGAACCAGGGACGACGCGATTAACAGTCGCGCGCTCTACCAGCTGAGCTACCGTGAAATAAAAGGCGGATCAATCACCACTCACCGCATTCACGCACGCGCTGGTCGAGCTCGCGCTCGTCACGCGTTGACCTGTGTTTGGGTTGGGCATGGTTGAACCGGGCGCTGCCGGCGGCGATGATGCCGCCCAGGAGTGCGCGGACGATGCGCTTGCGAAGCTTCTCCGGCCTTTTGAAGGTCGCTGTGTTTTTGGCTGTCATGGCAAACCTCCTTGGGCTGGGTGGATAAAAAGTGGTGCACCTGGGCCGATTCGAACGGCCGACAAACGGTGTAGAAAGCCGTCGCTCTATCCGGGCTGAGCTACAGGCGCTAGAGGGTAGAGGGGGCCTGGAGGCGGCAGTCAGATTCGAACTGACGTGTGCTGACGCAAGCGGATTTGCAATCCRCCCCCTTCGGCCTCTTGGGTACGCCGCCGGAAATCATTGGCTGGCACGGGAAGAATCGAACTTCCAACCTTCGGTTTTGGAGACCGCTGCTCTGCCTGCTTGAGCTACGCACCAAGGGAAAAGAAAAAATAGCCGGTGGCCCGGCATGAAGAGTGGCGGCCTGTACGGGAATTGAACCCGTGACAACATCCTGGACAGGGAAGTGCTCTACCAACTGAGCTAACAGACCTAAAGTGAATAACCCGCGGATTAAAAATGGTGGAGTGCCAGGGACTCGAACCCCGCATGCCCGAAGACGCCGGATTTACAGTCCAGTGCAGTAGCCAGCTCTGCTCGCACTCCGAAAAAAATGAATGGCCTCGCGTGAAAGATTTGAACTTCCGACCCTCTGCTTCGTAGGCAGATGCTCTGGTTCCGGACTGAGCTAACGCGAGAAAAAATGAATGGCAGGCCGTGATGGATTCGAACCACCGAAATGTCGGCTTCAAAACCCGATGCCTTAGGCCAGCTTGGCGAACGGCCTAAAAATATCTCCGGTTACGAGTTCCGGTGCCCCCCTATCTTTGAGGCCGGTTTCCGCACTACGCCCTTTCGGGCACTGCGCTCCTTTTATTCACAACTGGAATTGGCGTCACGTAGGGGATTCGAACCCCTGTCTACAAGAATGAAAGCCTTGTGTCCTGAGCCAGCTAGACGAACGTGACAAAAAACATGCGCCCACAGTCGCGGGCAAAAAACTAAATCCATTTCGGCTGTACCCGTATGCGGGCGGCCGGCATCAAGCCGGACCGGGATCTCCCGCTGCACCGCATCTCCGGGGCCATGAACCCCGGTTGCGAGCACACACGCCGCCAGACCGTTTCCTCGATCTCGCGCAGGCGGCGTGACACAGACACACCCGAAATGGAGCGGACAGACGGCTTCGAACCGACGACATTGAGCTTGGAAGGCTCACGCTCTACCGGCTGAGCTATGTCCGCAATTTCTTGCGGGACTCGCTGCCATCCAGTGTGTGGCTGCTGTCCCGCTGCTGAATTTTTAAAGAGCCCCGCGCTTAAAGCGCACAGACGGCACGATCACCGTCAGGGGAAAACAAAAAGGCCCGGTTCCTTGCGGATACCGGGCCTCTGGTGTCAGAGATTCAGAAGGTACGCTCAGGCGTCTCCTCCTCCCGGTGGTGTGCAATCCTCATAGTTCTGTTTGGACATGGCCGTCCGCAAAACGGATGCCGCATAGGAACTCAGCCCACATGAGCCCAGATAAACGTCAAGGCGACGCACGCCAGCACCGCCCCAAACGGGGGTGCTGTGTCTTGCGATGGCGGCTATCGGTTTCATGATGGGTGTGTGAAAAGGGTTGGTATCAAAAGTAGCAATGGAAGGTAATGTAAAATCTTTTTACGTCACCGTCAACGCCTCGCTGAAAAATAATTTTGATTGTTGCAATCACGTCACATGGATTCACCGGACATCAACCGAACCAGGCGCAACAACCTGCTGATCATCATTCGTGAGTACAGCGAAAGGGAGTTGGCGGCCGGTGAGTCGCCTGTGGGCATGCTGGGCCGGCTGGCGAAAGAACTGGGCCTGAGCGCCGGCGGGCTGAGCCAGTTCAAGGGAGACGCCAGCGGTTCAGGCCGCAACATCGGCGACGCCGCCGCCGCCCAGATCGAGAGCAGGTCGGGCAAGCCGAAAGGCTGGCTGGATGAAGACCATGGCGGCGACGCCTTCAACCCCGCAGAGAACGCCTTCATCGAAATGGCCCGCGCGGCATGGCGCACAACGGATGCCAGGGGCCGCCGGCATCTGATGCAGCTTGCGAAGCGGGGCTTTGACGGCGCCAAGCCCGGCGATCAATAAGCCTGTTTCCCCTGCCGTGATTTGTAACTTGTAACGGCAGCGGCCCCGCATTGCGCGCAGCTGTTGCACACAGGCATCTGCCGCGCGAAAAAATGCCGCCTCCAGCGACTGTTACATGCCCGGACGGGTATTTCCGTCGGCCTATCAAAACTCCTCCATTGCATTGCCTAAAAAGGATTCATTGCTATACAAGTAATAGCAAGTATCCGAAGCGCTTCAGGGTTTCTCCGTTGAGCACAATTGCTTGCATCGCTAACATGGTGCAACCGCGCCGGGGCATTCAACGAAACAGCCGCCCCGGTTTTTTTAATGTGCGCTCGCGCACTTTTTTCAGCGCCACGCACAGGACCCGGATGTTGTTCGCAGGCAGGAAACACGCAGCAAAAATCGCCTTCGCGACGGCCTTTGCCGTCCTTGCCGCCGCGCCTTTGTTTTCCTTCGCCGCGCCGCTGGCGCCCTACACCGACAGTGCCGCCACACCGGCTGCAAGTCCCGATACCGGCATGACGCTGGTTTCCGCCTCTCCCGATGCACGCCAGGCTTTGCGCTGGGTGGTGCAGGCGCATGACAACGAAGGCCTGCCCTTTGTGATCGTCGACAAAAAAGGCGGGCGCATTTTTGTGTTCGAGGCGGGCGGCCAGCTGCGCGGTACGTCGCCTGCATTGACGGGCCTGGCACCCGGCGACCACAGCGTGCCCGGCATGGCGCAGCGCAGCGTGGCCAGCTTGCGTGAGGATGAGCGCACCACGCCGGCCGGCCGCTTTGTCTCCGAGCCCGGCCACAACCTGCAGGGCGAGGCCATTGTCTGGATCGACTACGCGGCCAAGCTCGCCATACACCGCCTGCGCCCGGCGCCGCCGGCCGAGCRCCGCGCGGAGCGCCTGGCCTCGGAAACGCCCGACGACAACCGCATCTCCATGGGTTGTGTGGTGGTGCCGGTCCGCTTTTACGAAACCGTGGTCGGCCCCGTCCTGGGCAGAAGCCGCGGCATCGTCTACGTGCTGCCCGAAACCCAGCCGCTGGCCAGCATGCTGGGCGCGCTGCAGCTGAGCCAGCGCTGAGGTCTTTCGTCGCCACAGCCGCTGTGGTGGTGCGGCCAAGGCCTGCAAGCGGCTGCTTGCACAACTACACGCGCGTCAGCCATCCCTTACTTGCAGCAGGCCTCCAGGCTGGCACGGCACGCGAGGCCCGCCGCCTACATTGGATTTGTCTCTTCAACCCTGACTACTTTTTAGGAGAAACAAATGCCCATCATTGCCTGGCTATTAGGTGTTCCCCTCAGCGTGATCCTGATCCTCATGTTGCTGGGCGTGTTTTAGGCCCGCAAGGCGGCCGCAGGGCCGTTCAAACAAAAGCCCGCAAAATGCGGGCTTTTGTTGTTTACAGCGCGTCGGCGGCTTCCTTGCGCCGCGCACGCACGCGCGCGACCTTCCACCAGCCCGGCAGCAGGCTTTGTATCTCCGGCCGGGTAAAGCGGTCGTCAATCAGGTAGACCACGCCGCGATCAGAGGTCGTGCGTATCACCCGGCCGGCCGCCTGCACCACCTTCTGCAGGCCCGGATAGAGGTAGGTGTAGTCGTAGCTTTGGGCCACGCCGAAGTTGACGCCCATTCGCTCGCGGATCTGCTCGTTCACCGGATTGACCTGGGGCAGCCCCAGCGTGGCGATGAAAGCGCCGATCAGGCGGTCGCCCGGCAGGTCTATGCCTTCGGCGAATGAGCCGCCCAGCACGGCAAAGCCTATGCCTTGCGAGGCGGGTGTGAAGCGCGCGAGGAAGGCATCGCGTGCGGCTTCCTCCATGCCGCGCGTCTGCTCCCACACCGGAACGTGCGGGTAGCGCCGGCGAAACAGCGTGACGAGCTGCTGCAGGTAGTCGTAGCTGCTCAGGAAGGCCAGGTAGTTGCCGGGCCGGCCTTCATACTGCCGCGCCATCAGGTCGACGATGGGCGAAAGCGAATCGCCCCGGTGCTGGAAACGCGTCGAGACATCGCTCACCACCGAAACCTGCAGCTGCTCGGCCAGGAAAGGTGATTCGACCTCGGTCCACACGGTGCCGGCCGGAAGGCCCAGCGTGTCGGCGTAATAGTTCTGCGGGCTTAGCGTGGCCGAAAACAGCGCCGTGGACTGCGCGGCCGCAAAGCGCGGCGCCAGGAAGGGTGCGGGCACCACGTTGCGGATGTTGAGCACCGCCAGCGGCTGGCCCAGCGCCTGACCGAATGCGTTGGCAGCGGTGTCGCCCTGCATCGTCACGTCAAACAGCGAATGCTCGCCAAACGCTTCGGCCATGCGCGAGAAATGCAGGGCCTCGAAATAAAAGTCCTGCAGTTCCCCGTCCATGCGCGTCGGGTTGGCCATCAGGAAGTCGGTGATCTGGGTCAGCGCCTGGCCCAGGGTCTTGAGGAAAGGCGCGGGCAGTTCGTCATGGACCTGGTAGGGATCTTCCTGGGCCTGGTGCAGCTCCTGCAGGCTGCGGTTGAGCCGCTCCAGCGCACCGCGCACGGCTCGCGGCGCGCCGCCATGCACCTGCTGCAGCTGCGCCTGGCTCAGCGTGGCCGAATACATTTTTCGCGCGCGTTCCACCAGGTTGTGCGCCTCGTCCACCAGCACCGCCACGCGCCACTGGTTGCCCTGGGCCTGGCCGTGCAGCAATGCGCTGGTGTCGAAGTAATAGTTGTAGTCGCCCACCACCACGTCCGACCAGGTCACCAGTTCCTGGCTCAGGTAATAAGGGCACACCTGGTGGGTGAGCGCGAGTTCGCGCAGCGCGGCCTTGTCCAGCGCTCCGTGGGCGGCGGCGTGGTTCACGGCGGCGCTGCGGGCCTGCGGCAGGCGGTCGTAAAAGCCTTTGGCCAGCGGGCAGGCGTCGCCGTGGCAGGCTTTACCCGGGTGTTCACAGGCCTTGTCGCGCGCCACCAGTTCCATCACGCGCAGCGGCAGCGCCGTTGCGCTGCCCTTGATGCGTTCCAGCGCGTCAAGCGCCAGCCGGCGGCCCGGGGTTTTCGCGGCGAGGAAAAACAATTTGTCGAGCTGCTTTTTGGGCACCGCCTTGAGCAGCGGAAACACCGTGCCTATGGTCTTGCCTATGCCCGTGGGCGCCTGCGCCATCAGGCAGGCGCCGGCCTGCGCGGTCTTGTAGACGGCCTCGGCCAGTTCGCGCTGGCCGGGCCGGAAAGACGGATGCGGAAACTGCAACTCCGTGAGCGCCGCATCGCGCGCCTGGCGGTGGGCCAGTTCCCGCTCGGCCCAGGCCAGGAAGCGCTCGCACTGCGCTTCAAAGTATTCCCTGAGCACGGCGGCGGTGAAATGTTCGGTCAGCGGCGTTTCCTGCGCGCTGGCCACGTCAAAGTAAACCAGCGTGAGATTGATGTCGGGCAGCTTCCTGTCCGCGCACAGCAGCCAGCCGTAGATCTTCAGCTGCGCCCAGTGCAGGTCCCGGCGGTTGTCGGCCATGGCGTGCAGGTCGCCCCGGTAGGTCTTCACCTCTTCAAGCTGGTTCTGCTCCGGGTCATAGCCGTCGGCGCGGCCGCGTACCCTCAGCGCCTTGTACTCACCCTCAAGGCCGACTTCGGCCTGGTAGGACTCCCCGCGGCGCGATGCGACCAGCGCATGGCCGGCCATGCCTTCCTGGGCGGAGGGCGATGGCGTAAAGCGCAGGTCGAGGTCGCCGTGTTTGGCCGTGAACTCGCACAGGGCGCGGACGGCTACGAGGTATTTCAATCGGTGTTCGCTCTTTGAGGTGGCGAGAGTGGGAATACGGAGAAGGAGTTCATGGTAGCGCAGGCGCCGCCGGCCCCCATCCCCGCCTTCCCCCAGTGGGGGAAGGAGCAAGACCTCGCAAGCGCAGCCGGCCCTCATCCCTGCCTTCTCCCAGAGGGAGAAGGAGTAAAACATCGTGAAACAGAGTATTGGCGCCCGGGTCATTTACCGATTCACCGCAGCCGTCTACATTCGTCCCATGGACCAAATCATCGTCTGGCTGGAGCTGTACGGCCTGGCTGCAGTCTTTCTCAACATCGTGCTGGAGCAGCTCGGCCTGCCGATTCCCGCTTACCCGGTGCTCATACTCACCGGCGCGCTGAGCTTTGGCGGGAAGTATTCGGCCGGGGGCTTGCTGGCCACGGCCGTGCTGGCCTGCCTGATCGCCGACGGCATCTGGTACTGGGCCGGCCGCCGTTACGGCAGCCGCGTGCTCAAGACCCTGTGCCGCATTTCCCTGTCGCCCGATTCCTGCGTGCGGCAGACCGAATCCATCTTCACGCGCTGGGGCGTCCGGTCGCTGGTGCTGGCCAAGTTCATCCCGGGTTTTGCCTCGCTGGCCACGGCGCTGGCGGGCCGCACGGGCGTGCCCTTCGGGCGCTTCCTGTTTTTTGACGCCATCGGCGCGGCGCTGTATGCCGGCGTCGGCCTGGCGATAGGCATGGTGTTCCATGACGCGGTCGCCGACGTGCTGGCCGTGTTCGAGCAGATGGGCCGTATCGGCTTGATGGTGCTGCTGGCCGCCTTCGCGCTTTTCCTGGTGCGCAAATGGTGGCAGCGCCAGCGCTTTTTACGCCAGATGCGCATGGCGCGCATCACCCCGCAGGAGCTGCTGCGGCTGACGCAGGGCGGGCAGCCGGCGGTGATCCTCGACGTGCGCAGCGAACTCAGCCGCGGCGAAGGCGGCATCATTCCGGGCGCCTTGCTGTGGTCGGACCCGGACCGCAAGATGGCCACCCTGGACCTGCCGCACGACGTGGCCGTGGTGGTGTACTGCGCCTGCCCCAACGACGCCTCCGCCGCCCAGGTGGCCAGGCGCCTGATGGCGGCGGGTTTCAAGAATGTGCGCCCTCTGCACGGCGGCATAGATGCCTGGCAGGCGGCCGGGTTGTCGCTCGAATATCCGCACGCCGCGTGAAACGGTAAAAGTACCTTTGCCTCGCGCGAAAGGCGGCGCTAAGCTCTTGTGCCCAAATTGCATCACCGGGGCTTCTGGAAAAGAGGTCTTAAGTTTGCAGATTTTTTGAAGGCCTGCGCGCTACGCACCCAAAAGAAGACAGGGTGTTGTCCTATGGCGGATTTTCCGGTGGCGCAGCACACTCTGTTTCGCAAACGCCATGCAAAATGCATGAAGGCGCCTTGCCTTTGCCTAGAAAGTTAACAGCTGCGCATGAAGCTCCGTCCGACAGGCGAATTGACCGCAAGCCACCGCCAGCACAGCTCGCCGGGACGGACCGGCGTCGCGCCGGCGAGCCATCGTGCCGGGGTGCTGCGGTGAAGCGGGACGAAACACTCGCCCAGGCCAATGAGCGGCTGCAAGCCGAAGCGCTGGCGCTGGCCGAGGCCAACAAGGCCCTCGCTGAAGAGCTCGCCGAGCAACGCCGCGCGACCGAAGCTTTCAGGGTCGATGTGGACAGCCTGCGAAGCCTGGCGTCGATCTCGGCCGACTGGTACTGGGAGCAGGACGCCGACTACCGCTTCACCCATTTCGCCGCCGAGCGCGGCGGCAGCTCCGCGGATACGGACCTCAACGGCGCCATCGGCAAGCAGCGCTGGGAACTGGAAGGCGCCTATCCCCTGAGCATGTCCTGGGACCACCACCGCGCGGTGCTGGAGGCGCGCCAGGCGTTCCGCGATTTTGAGTACATCCGGGTTTTGGGCGACGGCGTGGCCCACTATTTTTCCGCCAGCGGCGTGCCGGTGTTCAACAAGCAGCGCGAGTTCACCGGCTACCGCGGCACGACCCGCGACAACACCGTGGCCAGGCGGATCGAGGAAAAAGAACGGAAGGCCGCGCGTTTTCTCGACGACATCGTCGACAACATGCCTGTCGCCGTCCACCTGAAGTCGCTGCAGGACGGGCTGCGCATCGTGGCCTGGAACAAGGCGGCCGAGAGACTTTACGGCGTGCGCCGCGAGGATGCCATGGGGCGCACCGTGCACGACCTCTGGCCGCAGGATCACGCGGATCGCATCAACGTGTCCGACGTGGAAGTGTCGAACACGGGCGTCATGCAGGACTTCCCCGACCGGACCATCATGACGCGCGAGCGCGGGATGATACGCGTGCACATGCGCAAAGTCCCGATCAAGGACGGCGGCGGCAGGGTCACACACCTCCTGATCACCGCCGAGGACATCACGGAGCGCCTGGCCTCCGATAATCGCCTGCACCGCAGCCAGGAGCGGTTCAGAAGCCTTACCGAGCTCTCGTCCGACTGGTACTGGGAACAGGACAAAAACTTCCGCAACGTGTTTGTCTCCAACGATCCGCAGCGCTTTGCCCTCGGAACCCAGGTTATCGGGGAAGGGCTGTGCCGATGGGACCTGCCCAACTCCGCGCCCCTTGCCGGCACGTGGGAGGAGCATAAGGCCACCCTGCAGGCGCATCTGCCGTTTCGTAATTTTGAGTACCAGCTGACCAAGGCGGACGGCGGTGTCATCTACCGCAGCGTCAGCGGAGAGCCGGTGTTTGGCGACGACGGAACCTTCGAAGGCTACCGCGGCGTGGGAAGCGACATCACCGAGCGCAAGCTGAACGAAACCGCGCTGCGCGCGAGCGGAGCGCGTTTCCGGGTGGTGGTCGGGGCGCTTGCCGAAGGCGTGGTGCTGCGTGACGCCGAAGGCAAAATCATCGACTGCAACGCCAGCGCGGAGCGCATTTTCGGCAAGTCGCTGGCGCAAATGAAAGGTCAGACCTCGGCGGCGCTGGATTGGGAGCGGCTGCGTGAGGACGGCACCCCGATGCCAGCATCCGAGTGGGCCAGCGTGCGCGCCATGCAAAGCGGCCAGAGCCAAAGCAATGTGGTGCAGCGCTACCGCAGGCCGGACGGCAGCACCTTCTGGGGCCTGATCAACGTGCAGCCGCTGTTCGAAGACAAGAGCGGCAAGCCCACCGGTTTCGTCACCTCCATCTCCGACATCACCAAACGCAAGCAGGCCGAGGTGGAAATCGTGCGGCTCAACGTCGACCTGGAAAACCGTGTCCTGCGCAGGACGGCGCAGCTTGAGGCCGCCAGCAAGGAGATGGAAGCATTCTCCTATTCCGTTGCGCACGACCTGCGAACGCCGCTGAGCACCATCGACGGTTTCTGCGCGCTGATGGAAAAACACATGCCGCCCGCCGCGGGCGAGCGCGCCCTGCATTTCCTCGAGCGCATACGCAGCAGCGTGCGGCGCATGGGTGAGCTCACCGACGGCCTGCTGGCCCTCACGCGCCTGTCGCGCACCAGCATGGTCTGGGACACGGTGGACGTCAGCGCCGAGGCGCTGCGCGTGGCCAGGTGGCTCAAGGGCGCCGAGCCCGACCGCGAAGCCCGCATCGCAATTGAGCCCGGCATGGCCGCGCGCGGCGACCAGGCCATGCTCGGCCAGGTGCTGGAGCAATTGGTCGCCAACGCATGGAAGTTCAGCGCCAAGAAGGATTTCGTCGAAATCACGGTCGGCCGCTTGCAAGCCAGGGACGGCCAGCCCGTGTTCTTCGTGAAGGACAAGGGGGCGGGCTTTGACATGGCCTATGTCGACAAGCTCTTCGGCAATTTCGAGCGCCTGCATTCGCCCGAGGAGTTCGCCGGCAGCGGTATAGGCCTGGCCACGGCCAAGCGCATCGTCGACCGCCATGGCGGAAAAATCTGGGCGGAGTCGGTGGTCGGCGAGGGCAGCACCTTTTATTTCTCGCTTGGCGGCGACCAGACCGGCGCAGGGCAGCCCGACCAGGCCGTCCAAGCCGCTGGGGTGGCGCACGAATCAGGCTTCTCCACGCTGGAAATGCCCAGCAGTGCGCCCTTCAGCAGCGACAACGACGCCTTCATGCTCAACGACCAGCAGTTCCGCAATGCGTTTGAGCATGCGGCCATCGGCATGACGCTCATAGGCATAGATTCGCGCCGCCTCAAGGTCAACAACGCCTTCTGCCAGATGCTGGGGTATTCCGAGGCGGAGATGCTGGCGCGCACGATCTACGACCTTACCCATCCCGACGACATCGCGTGGGACCTGGAGCAACGCAAGCGCGCGCTGGCCGGCGAGATCGAATCCTTCCACACCGAAAAGCGCTACATCCACAAAGACGGCCACACCGTCTGGGGCTATATGAGCTGCTCCCTGGTGCGCGATGAAGACCGCAAGCCGCTGCGCTTTATCGCGCAGATCCAGGACATCACCGAGCGCAAGCAGACCGAGCAGGTGCTGCGCGAAAGCGAAGAGCGTTTCCGCGCGCTCACCGCCTTGTCGTCCGACTGGTTCTGGGAGCAGGACGAGAACCTCCGCTTTGTCGAGGTCTCCGGCGAGGCCCCGACGGCGTCGGGCCTTCAGAAATCGGCTTATGGCAAGACCCCCTGGGAGCTCGACTACAGCCAGATGAGCGACGCCGGCTGGGCCGACTACAAGGCCCTGGTCGCGCGGCGCGAGGTTTTCCGCGACATGGAAACCACACGGCGCGACTCCAAGGGCCGGACTCGCTATTTCACCATCAGCGGCGTGCCCAAATTCGATGCCAACGGCAAGTTCACCGGCTACCGGGGAACCGGCCGCGACATGACCGAAATGCGCCGCGTCACTGAGGCGCTGCGCACCAGCGAAGCGCAACTGCGCGAAATCACCGACACCATACCCGCCTGGATTACCTACGCCGATGCAGACCAGAATCTGCGTTTTCACAACCGGGCCTACGAGGAGGTCTTCGGCATGACGAGCGCGCAGCTCGAAGGCAAGAACATCCGGCAACTCGTGGGCGAGGAAATGTACGCGCTGATCAGGCCCCGGGTGGAGGAGGTGTTGCAGGGCTATCCGGTGGTCTATGAGCGTTCGCAGAAAACCGCCCGCGGCGGCGTGCGCGACTACGTGGTCAACTACTTCCCGCGCTACGGCGACGGCGTTGACGACGGCAAGGTGATCGGCTTCTATGCACTGGCCAACGACGTGACCGAACTCAAGCGCATAGACCGCATGAAGAGCGAATTCGTCTCCACGGTCAGCCATGAGCTGCGCACGCCGCTCACCTCGATACGCGGTTCGCTGGGCCTGATCTCCGGCGGCGTCGCCGGCCAGTTGCCCGAAGCCGTCAAGACCCTGGTGGGTATCGCCAAGAGCAATTGCGAGCGCCTGATCCGCCTCATCAACGACATCCTGGACATCGAAAAAATCGAGTCCGGCAAGATGACGCTCGATCTGCAGATCATCGAACTCAAGCCGCTTCTGGAGCAGGCGCTGGCCGCCAACGAAGGCTATGGCACCGCCAAGAACGTGAGCCTGCGCCTGGACTTCCCCGATGAGGAATTGATGGTCAGGGCCGACGGCGACCGCCTGACGCAGGTCGTGACCAACCTGCTGTCCAACGCCATGAAGTTCTCGCCGGACAACGGTGTGGTGGAGATCCACGTGGCGCGCGGCGGCAGCGGCGTGCGCGTCGAAGTCCGCGACCACGGGCCCGGCATTCCGGAAGAATTCCGCAAACGCATCTTCCAGAAGTTTTCACAGGCCGACTCTTCCGACACGCGCCAGAAGGGCGGCACGGGGCTGGGGCTGAACATCTCACGCGCCATCATCGAGCGCCTGGGCGGCAGCATAGGCTTTGAAACCCGCACCGGCGAAGGCACCACCTTTTATTTCGAACTGCCCGAATGGGAGGAGCCGCCACCCACGCGCCCGGTCGAGATGCTGGGCGAGAGGCCCCGCGTGCTCATCTGCGAGGACGACCACGACATCTCGCGCCTGATCGGCATGATGCTGGACAAGGGCGGCTTCGATTCAGAGCCCGTCTACAGCGCCGAGGACGCCTTGATCCGGCTGTCGCAGCAGCACTTTGACGCCGTCACCGTCGACCTCAAGCTGCCCGGCGAAGACGGCATCTCGCTGATTCGCTCGCTGCGTAGCCGGCTGCTTACGCGCGACGTGCCGGTGGTCGTCATCTCGGCCTGGGCCGGCGAAGGCAAGGTGCAGTTCAACGACCAGGCCCTGACCGTCTCGGACTGGCTCGAAAAACCCATCGACGAAAACATGCTGGTCCTGGGCGTGCGCCGGGCCATCGAAGGCGCCGCCGAAAACAAGCCCGTCATTCTGCACGTCGAGGACGACCCCGACATCCAGCGCATCGCGGCCACCATCGCGCAGGACTTCGCGACCTTCGTCTTCGCCGCGACCCTGCAGGAAGCCCGCGCGCGGCTGGAGGCCCAACCCTTCGACCTGGTCCTGCTGGACATCAACCTCAAGGAAGGCTCCGGCTGGGACCTGCTGACGGACATCGAAGCGCTGGAATCGCCGCCGCCGGTGGTGGTGTTTTCCGCGATGGAAGCCACGCGCGCGCAGGCCGCGCGCGCCACCGCCGTGCTGGTCAAGGCCAAGACCTCCAATGAAGAATTGCTGGCCACCTTGCGGCGGGTGCTCGGGCTGGCCCGCCCGCCGGAGATCGAACTCGAATAGGGCCGCGCGGCCCTGGGCCCCGGCCCTACGTGCTGGGCGCCTGCAGCAGCGCGGTGTAGCGGCGCTGCATCTCCTCGGGCGTCAGTGTTTCAATGCTGTGGCCCACGCTCCAGCGGTGGCCGAAAGGGTCGCGAAAGCTGCCTGATCGCTCGCCGTAGAACTGGTCCTGCGCGGCCATCTCCAGCGTGGCGCCCGCTTGCAGCGCGCGGGCGATCACCGCGTCGCAATCGTCGACGTGCAGGTGCAGGGTCACGCTCACCGGCTTGTCCGGCACGGGCGCGCCGGTGCCGCATTCCGGAAACTCGTCCGACAGCATCAGCGTCGTGCCGCCGAATTCCAGTTCGGCGTGGCCGATGCGGCCGCTGGGCTCCGTCAGGCGAAACTTCTCGGCCACGCCGAACACCGAGGTGTAAAAGGCCAAGGCTTTTTCGGCGTCCTTGACGTGGATATAAGCGAACAGTTCGTGAATGGCCATGGGGGGTGAACTCCTGAAAGCAAATCCTGAATGAAGGGAATGCGGCCAGTCTATGGAGCTCCGGCCTTGGGGTCTTGAACAAAATTGACATGCGGCCCGGGCAGGGCGCCAGGCCGGGGCACCAGCACATGATTGGCTGACACGGGCCGCGCCAGCCGGTATTGCTCGGGTGTCAGGCCCGCGAATTCGCGGAACTCGCGGCTCAGGTGCGGCTGGTCGCTGTAGCCTGCCTCCATCGCCACGGCGGCCAGGCCCATCGGGCCTTGCAGCATCGGCAGCGCTTTCTGGAAGCGCCGCACCCGGCAGTAGAGCTTGGGGCCCAGGCCCACCGCTTGCGAAAACAATCGTATGAACTGCCGGTGGCTGTAGCCGCTGCGGGCCACGGCTTCCTCCACGCTCATGCCGGCCTCGAACTGCCGCAGCGCCTGCTCCACCAGTGGGTGTGCGCCCTGCGCCGGCCCGGCGCGCAGGCGCTGCAGCAGCAGGGCCTCCAGGCGGCGCAGGGTTTGCTGCGGCGTCGCGGCGGCCAGCAAGTGCTCGCGCACCAGCGCGGCATGGCTTTCCCCCCACAAGTCTTCCAGGCTCACATGCCGGCCGGCCAATTCATCAGCCGGCAGGCCCAGCAAGGCTAGCGCCGCGCCCGGCAGCAACTGCACGCCCACTGAATGCGAAGGCGCGCTGATGTCCTTGGCATAAAAGGCCGCGCGCGGCCCGCCTACCAGGGCCGGGCCCAGCGGCCCCCCCTTGCCGCCAGCGGCGTCGTCAAAGATGCGCACGCCCGGCCCCGAGAGGCGAAACACCAGGTGCATCAGCCCCGTCGGCAATACATGCTCGCGCGCCGGCGCAGGGTGCGATCCCGCGGCGGCGGGCTGGCTGATCCACACGGTCTTGACGTAGCGGGCAAGCAGGGGATGCGGGGCGCGTTGCATAGGCCCAGTCTAGGCCTTGAAAGCGGCCCGTGCCAGGCGGCCTCCCATGCCGCGGCGCAACCCGCGGGCTTTCCGGGCTCAACGCTTCATCTCTTCAGGGGGAGAAATTTAATTTCAGAATTAATGCACATGTCCCAGGGTAATCACTTACAGAATCTCACATTTAGGCAAATATCCTACGGATTCTGAAAATTACTTTCACTTAGGAGTGCTTTATGGCTACACGAATACACGCGCACCGGTTACTGCCGGCACTGGTTTTCGGCCTGATGGCCGCTGTGCAGGGCGCCGCGCCTGCGCTGGCGCAAGCCCCCGCTTCAGCGGCCAACCTGGCCATGGTGGGCGAGCCGCCCTCGCTCGATCCCATGCAGGCCACCACCGACCTGGTCGGCACCATCATGCAGCACGTGTATGAGCCGCTCTACACCTTTGACGCCAAATGGAATGTCGTGCCCATGCTGGCCGAGGGCATGCCGCGCTTTTCCGCCGACGGCAAGGTCGTCACCATTACGCTGCGCAAAGGTGTGAAGCTGCACTCGGGCCGCGCGCTCGATGCCGAAGACGTGGTCGTCAGCCTCAAGCGCTGGATCAAGGAAGCGCCGCGCGGCAAGGCCGTGGGCAAGGAAATCATCGAGCTCAAATCCGCCGGCCCGCTCACGGTGGAGCTGACGCTGCGCAATCCCTACGCACCGCTGCTCGCGCAGCTGGCCCTGCCCAGCGGCATGGCCGCCATCATGGCCAAGGAGGCCGTGCAGATTCCGCTGCGCGACTTCATCGGCACCGGCCCCTACAAGTTCAAGGAACGCCGCACCGACCAGTACGTCGTGCTCACGCGCTTTGACGGCTACAGCGCGCGCAAGGAGCCGGCCAACGGCTACGGCGGCAAACGCGAGGCCTTCATCGAAGAACTGCGCTTCATCCCCGTGCCCACGCCCGGCACGCGCGTCGAGGGCGCCATGTCCGGCCAGTTCCACTTTGCCGACCTGCTGCCCATAGACGCGCTGGCCCGCCTTGAAAAAGCCGGCGGCCGCGCCGTGCCGGTGATCACCCCGGCCTTCGGTTTCCCCTACCTGGTGTTCAACACCCGCGAGGGCATCAACGCCAACAAGGGCATGCGCCAGGCCATACAGACCGCCATCGGCCCCGGCGAAATGATGGCCGCCGGTTTCGGCGACACCCGCTTCTTCACCGCCGAGGCCAACCACTTCCCGCAAGGCTCGCCTTACTATTCCGCCGCCGGCGGCGAGAACTACAACCAGCGCGACCCCGCCAAGGCCAAGGCCCTGGCCGAAGCCGCGGGCTACAAGGGTGAAACCGTGCGCATCCTCACCAGCCGCCAGTACGACTTCCACTACAACATGGCCGTGGTCATGGCCGAGCAGCTCAAGCGCGCCGGCATCAAGGCCGAGCTCACCGTGGTCGACTGGTCCACGCTGGTGCAACGCCGCAACGACTCCGCCGCCTGGGACATCTACGTGACCCACTCGGGCCTGCTGCCCGAGCCCATGCTCTCGCCGCCGCAACTCGGTGACGGCGCGCCCGGATGGTGGAACACCCCGGGCAAGCAGGCCGCGCTACTCGAGTTCAACCACACCCCGGTGCCCGCCAAACGCGCGCCGCTGTGGGGCAAGGTGCAGCAGCTCGTGTATGACGAGGTGCCCTACATCGACATCGGCAAGTTCAACAGCCTGTCCGCCAAGTCCACCCAGCTCGAGAACTACCAGCCGGCGCTCTGGCCCTTTTTCTGGAACGTGAAGCTCAAGAACTGAGCGCGGGCCACTGCCAGGGAGGCCCAAAAAAGAAAAGCCGTGCGGCCATCAACCGCACGGCTTTTTTGTTTTCTCAGGCAAGCCTTCAAGGGGCCTTGCTTTTGAGGCTCTTGTTCATTGCATTGTCAAATTCCTCACGCGAGAGGAAGCCGTCCTTGTTGGTATCGGCCTCGTCGAAGTGTTTTGAAACACCGCGAAAGTTCGACGCTTCGTCCCGGCTGATCTTGCCGTCACCCGTCTTGTCCATGAACTTGAAGGCGCGCTCCAGTTCCTTGGGGTCATAAAACGTGGTTGTGGACGCCGCGGGCACCGGCGCGCTCGCTGCGGAAGCGGATGCCGCGGCGGCCGGCTCCGTGGCCTGGGCGTGCGCCTGCGTGGCGAGCAGGGCGGCCAAAGCGGCCAGGGCTGGCAAGGACGCCAGCATCAAAAGGCGGGGATATGCCGGGCCGGACATGGTGGCGGCGATGGGATGGGTGTTGGTCGTGGGTTGCGTCATTGGGTTCCTGCCTGGGTGGTCGTAGTCAATCATGGTTCTTATTGGATGCTAGCCCGGCCCTCAATACCAGTGTTCTTGCAGGGTGTTGCGCCGCTTTACACCATGGACCGCTGCAGGAAACACTTCTTTGCATGCGAGAGTCCCTGCTGCATGCTGCTTTCAATCTGCGCATGCCGAAAACCAACTGAATCCGCAGATTTCGCAGATTTACGCAGATGAAGATGAAGAGCCGCCAAGTCCTGTTCAAAACAAGGTCAGGTGCCAGGCGTAGTGGGCATCCCCGTACAAGACCTGGTTTTTAATCTGTGTAAATCTGCGAAATCTGCGGATAAATTCAGACCCCGCATTCGGCCAGCACATTTCGAACCGCTGATCCGATCCTAGAACCGCACCTTCAGGAAAGCCGACGGCCCTTTGAGCTTCACCCGAAAGCGCGCGTTGTTGCTGTCTTCCCGGCGGATGTCGATATCGGTCAGGCCGTAGTCCAGCACCACGCCGACGTTCTTGGCCGGGAACCATTCCACCCCCACGGCGGCGTTGTAGATTTCGCCGCGCGTGCTGCCGCCGGTTTTCTTTACGCCGGACGCATCGGCAAACAAGCGCAGGTCCGGCGAGATCGCGTGCCTCAGACCCAGCTCCAGCAGCGGCGCCACCGCGTCGTCGCTGTCGCTTTGCCGGATGCTGCCGGTGCTGCCGCCTACGGCCGCGGTCGCGCTCAGGTCCAGGCCCACGCGGTAGTAGGCCGCACCCAGGCCCACGCCGAATACCGTGTTGCCCGAACCCATCCACCATTTGTAGGCCAGCTTGGCGAAGTCCACCTTCACGTCCAGGTTGGCCGTGCCCGTGGTCGTCACCGTGCCGCTGCCCGTCCTGAAATTGCTGGCCAGCGAATCCCCGTAGCCGCGCTTGAACTGGTAGTAGTCAAACGACAGGCCCTGGCTGTCGAACAGCAGCAGGTCGGCCTTGATGCGCGGCATGGTCACGCTGCTGCTTTTCGAGTCACCCGAGTCCAGCCTACCGAAGTTGGTGTTCACCGCCGCGTTAAAGGTCGGGTCGGCGTGGAAAGCGCCTATCGAAAAACTTGCGCGGTCCAGCGCGGGCGAGGGCTGGGCCAGGGCCGCGCCGCCCAGCAGCGCCAGGGCGGCGAGCCCGGCCGTCTTCAGGGTGAGCCGTCCGGCACGGCGGGGCCATGGAGTCATCCGCATGAAATTCATCCCATTGAAAAATAAGTGGGCGGCACGCTTTGAATGCCTGAATCAAAATGCCGCAAACGCTGGCGTTTAGTGCCCATAAATTAGCCAGCCCGCTCCGGCCCGGCTATCCGCCAAACGCCGAGGCGCATGTAGGACGGCATGAAGGACGGCGCGTTGCGCAGGCATGGCGTAACATGCGCGGCCACGGAATCGTTTTTGCGTGCCGGATGAATTGAGCTGATGGATCCGGCCCCTTCATGGTTGATGAAGCAGAGGAGAAACCGCCAATGAGAGAACACATGGACAGCCGCAAGCGCTGGTGGGCCCTGATGGTGCTCTGCCTCGGGGTGCTGATGATCGTGCTCGACACCACCATCGTCAACGTCGCCCTGCCTTCCATACGCACCGACCTGCATTTCACCGAGACCTCGCTGGTCTGGGTCGTCAATGCCTACATGCTGACCTTCGGCGGTTTTCTGCTGCTGGGCGGCCGGCTTGGCGACCTCTACGGCCACCGGCGGCTGTTCCTCGCGGGGCTCAGCCTGTTCACCGTGGCGTCGCTCGTCTGCGGCATCGCCAATTCGCAGGCGCTGCTCATCGTCGCGCGCGCGGTGCAGGGCTTGGGCGGCGCGGTGGTGTCGGCGATCTCGCTCTCCCTCATCATGAACCTCTTCACCGAGCCGGCCGAGCGCGCCAAGGCCATGGGCGTCTACGGCTTTGTCTGCGCCGGCGGCGGCAGCATAGGCGTTCTGCTGGGCGGCGTGCTGACGGACTCGCTCAGCTGGCACTGGATTTTTCTGGTTAACCTGCCCATAGGCGGCGCGGTCTTCGCGCTGTGCCTCTTACTGTTGCCCGGCGGCAAGGGTCAGGCCACCGGCGCCAGGCTTGACGTGGGCGGCGCCGTCACCGTCACCACTTCGCTGATGCTGGCCGTCTACGGCATCGTCAACGGCAACGAGGCCGGCTGGCTCTCGGGCCAGACCTTGGGCTTGCTGGGCGCGGCTGCGGTGCTCATGGCCGTCTTCCTGGCGATTGAGTCCAAAGTGCAGACGCCCTTGATGCCGCTGGGCCTGTTCCGCCTGCGCAACGTCGCCACCGCCAATGTGGTGGGCGTGCTCTGGGCGGCGGCCATGTTCGCCTGGTTCTTCATCTCGGCGCTCTACATGCAGCTGGTGCTGGGTTACAGCGCCATGCAGGTGGGCCTGGGCTTTCTGCCCGCCAACCTCATCATGGCCGCGTTCTCGCTGGGCCTGTCGGCGAAGATCGTCATGCGCTTCGGCATACGCGCGCCGCTGGCCGCTGGCCTGCTGCTGGCGGCCGTGGGTCTGGCGCTGTTCGCGCGCGCGCCCGTGGCCGGCAGCTTCGCGCTCGACGTGCTGCCCGGCATGCTGCTGCTGGGCCTGGGGGCAGGTATGGCCTTCAACCCCGTGCTGCTGGCCGCCATGAGCGATGTGGACCCCAGCGAGTCCGGTATCGCCTCCGGCGTGGTCAACACCTCCTTCATGATGGGCGGCGCACTCGGACTGGCCGTGCTGGCCAGCCTTGCGGCCGCGCGCACCACGTCACTGGGCGCTGCGGGGCTGGACGCGACCGCGGCACTCAACGGCGGTTACCAGCTGGCCTTTGTGATCGGTGCAATCTTCGCGGCCGTGGCCGCGCTGCTGGGCGCCGTGCTGCTCAGGCCCGGCGCCGCGGCAGCCGCCGCCGGCAAGCCGGCCCCGGCTACGCACTGAGTTTTAAAGGGCAGGCGGGTCGGTCTCGCGTTCAAAGTGGCGGTGTCGTGCCATCGCCTGGATAAAGCGGTCCAGCGCGACGGCCGTGTCGCCCGACGCGTGCACGATCAGGCCGGGGTCGGCCGGCCCTGTTTTTTTGCCCTTGGCCGCGTCTCCGGGTGCGGCCGCGATACCGGCTTTTTCCAGCAGGCGGGTCGAGGCGCCCAGCGCCAGGATGGTCTTGCAGTGGCGGTACTGGTCCTTGATGAATTCCATCGTGTGGCCGTCGGCTGCCAGCGCCGCCACCGCCTCCTCGCCGTCCGGCAACACCAGCGCGTCAAACAGGAAGCCGGGCTCGTTTTCCAGCGAGGCATCGGCGTCCAGCGTCTGCCCCTCGGCCGTGGCCAGGGCGCCTATGTGCGGGCCCACCAGCCGTGGCACCGCGCCCGCGTCGGCCAGTGCCGCCTGCACCTGGTCAATCGCCGCGCCGGCCACGCCGGGCGCCACTAGCACCGCGATCTTACGTCCGCGTATGCTGCCGTCGCCCGGGCGCGCCTGCAATGACAGCGCGGGCGACACCGTGACCTCGGGCTTGGCGGGTTTGGCCATGGCCCGCGGCATGGGCGCCGGCAGGTCCGGCATGCCCAGGCCCTGCGCTACCCGGCGGGCCAGCGGCTCAGACGCATTGCGCAGCGAGGCCACCATGCGTTCGCGTATCGCCGGCACCGTCACCTTGCTGAGTTCGAAGCGGAAAGCCGCCGCGATGTGCGCCTGCTCCGTCGGCGACTGGCTGTTGTAGAACAGCGCGGCCTGCGTGTAGTGATCGGCGAATTTCTCGGGCTTGGCACGCACCTTGGCCTGCTCTTCCTTGGCCTGCAGGCGCGCCGGCACGCTCACAAAGCCCTGCGCCGCACCGGCCTGGAAGGGGCAGCCACCGGCGAGCGAATTCGGCTCGTAGGCTACGCGCCCGCGCGGGATGGCTTGCCTATGCATGCCGTCGCGCTGGTTGTTGTGAACCGGAGCCAGCGGTGCGTTGATCGGGATCTCGTGGAAGTTGGGCCCGCCCAGGCGCGAGATCTGCGTGTCCACATAAGAATGGATGCGGYCCGCCAGCAGCGGGTCGTTCGAAAAATCAATGCCCGGCACCACATGCGCCGTGCAAAATGCCACCTGCTCGGTTTCGGCGAAAAAATTGTCCGGGTTGCGGTTCAGCACCATGCGGCCCAGCGGCTGCAGCGGGATGAGCTCTTCCGGGATGAGCTTGGTCGCGTCCAGGATGTCGAAGCTGAAGCGGTTCGCCTGCTCCTCGGTGAATACCTGCACGGCCAGCTCCCATTCGGGATAGGCGCCCGACTCGATGCGTTCCCACAGGTCGCGCCGGTGGTAGTCCGGGTCCGCGCCAGAAATCTTCACGGCTTCATCCCACACCAGCGAATGCGTGCCGAACTTCGGGTTCCAATGGAACTTCACGAATACCGACTCCCCCTCGGCGTTCACAAAACGGTAGCTGTGCACGCCGAAGCCCTGCATGGTCGCGTAGCTGCGCGGGATCGCGCGGTCGCTCATCACCCACATCAGCATGTGGGTGGACTCGGGCATCAGCGAGACAAAATCCCAGAAGGTGTCGTGCGCGCTTGCGGCCTGCGGCATCTGGTGGTGGGGCTCGGGTTTCACCGCGTGCACCAGGTCGGGAAACTTCATCGCGTCCTGGATAAAGAACACCGGCATGTTGTTGCCCACCAGGTCCCAGTTGCCCTCGTCGGTATAAAACTTCACCGCGAAGCCGCGCACGTCGCGCGCCGTGTCCTTGGAGCCCCGCTCCCCCTGCACCGTCGAAAAGCGCACGAACACCGGTGTGATCTTGCCCGCCTCCTGGAAAGGCGCGGCCCTGGTGTGTTGCGTGAAAGGTTTGTAGCACTCGAAAAATCCGTGCGCGCCAGAGCCGCGCGCATGCACGATGCGCTCGGGAATGCGCTCGTGGTCGAAGTGCGTGATCTTCTCCCGCAGCACAAAATCTTCCAGCAGCGCGGGCCCACGCACGCCCAGCTTGAGCGAGTTCTGGTTATCGGCAATGGCCACGCCCTGGTTGGTCGTGAGCCAGCGCCCGCCAGAGTCCACGCGCACGCGGTCCAGCGGCTCTATGGTGGCATTCACGCCCTCGGGTGCCATGCTGCCGGTTTTCTCCGAGCCGTTTTCTTCGCTCAGCGTGCTGCCTGTCGCCAGGCGCGACTCGGGTTCCACGCTGGCGCCCGGAGCCGGCGCCACGCCGTTGGCGAAGCCATGTTCGCCCGCTTTGTTCGGGTTGCAGGGCATGGCCGCCGCGAGGTCCTGCACCTGCGCCATCTTTTCAGCAGCGGCGTCCTCGCTTGCGTCTTGCGCGATGCGAGCAGGGCCGCTGTCGGTGTTTTTGGGCGCGGCCTTTGAAGAAATTCCGGGGGATTTGGGCATGGGGATCAATCAGAAAAGTTGATGGGAGTGCTGCCTTGCCGCGTGAACCCGCCCAACAAAACGTGAAGCAGGTCCAGTCGAGATTCGAGCAAAGGCCGCGGCCGCTTGATGCTATTTTTCACCCGGCACACGCGATGTAGGACGCTGCGCCGTGCAAGTCACAGCGGACTTCTTCGCGCCTGCCACTCCCGGTGCGAGGGGTTACGTTTCGTGGTCACCCGCGCGCTTGGCGCCCGGCGCATGAAGCCAAAGGACCTCAGAGGGTCTTAGACAAACCCAGGCGACACAGTGCTGCGCAACGGGATGAAGCCTGCCTGCGCAAGGGTTTCCGTCCTACAGAAATGCCGAAAGGCCTCGGCCTACGATTCGGCTTTTCCCCAAGGAGAATTCCATGCCGGACGACAAAAGCAAGACAGCTGCAGACCGCAAACTTATCTCGATCGAGGAGCCTCATGAGCTGCGCGACTGGACCCAGTCGCTGGGCTGCACCGAGCAGCAACTGCGCGAGGCCGTCAAGGAAGTCGGCAACTCCGCCGACGCCGTGCGCCGCTACCTCTCCAAAAAATAAGCGGCACATTGCTGCGGGTCTCGCATGTTCGACCTCCAAGCCGCCTGGTGGGAGCTGCCGCTGCGGGCCGTGATCATCTACGGCGCGCTGTTGGTCATGGTGCGCGTTTCCGGCCGGCGCACCGTCGGGCAGTTCACGCCTTTTGACCTGCTCGTCGTGATGCTCCTCAGCGAGTCTGTTTCCAGCGGGCTCAATGGTGGCGAAGAGTCCGTCACAGGGGCCTTGCTGGCAGCCGCCACGCTGGTGGCGCTGAACGTCGCCGTCGCCTTCGCCACCTCGCGCAGCGCCGGCCTGCAAACGCTGATGGAAGGCCGGCCCGTGCTGGTGGGGCGCGACGGAAAAATATTCGGCGAGGTTCTGAAGAAGCACCGGGTTCCCGTCGCTGACGTCGAGCAGGCGCTGCGCGAGGCCGATTGTGAACAGTCCGAAATGAAATACGCCTGCCTGGAGGCCGACGGCCAGATCAGCATTCTCAAAGACATCACCAGCCCGCCGCTGGCGTGCGGGCAGTGAACGCAGAGGAGCTTCCGCGCAGCCGCAGCGTGCTGCTGCTGATCGACTTCATCAACCCGATGGACTTTCCCGGCGCCGAAGACCTGGCCGCCACGGCGGTTGAGGCCGCGCAAGCCACTTCGGTCCTGAAGGGCCGCTTGCGCGAAGGCGGCGTTCCGGCCATCTACGCCAACGACAACTACGGCGGCTGGCAGTCCGATTTCAAGACCCTGGTCGAGCGCTGCTCCGGCAGCCGCGGCGCTTCGGGTGAGATGGCGCGGCTGCTGCGCCCCCACCCCGGCGACCTCACGGTGCTCAAGCCCCGGCATTCGGCCTTCCTCGGTTCGCCGCTGGACCTGCTGCTTGGACGCATCGAGGCCAAGGAGCTCATCC
This sequence comes from Polaromonas sp. P3_B1, assembly GCF_056402935.1. Classification (NCBI taxonomy): domain Bacteria; kingdom Pseudomonadati; phylum Pseudomonadota; class Betaproteobacteria; order Burkholderiales; family Comamonadaceae; genus Polaromonas; species Polaromonas sp. P3_B1. The sequence continues at coordinate 5,105 of NZ_JBFUGK010000051.1, read as the reverse complement.
TCACCGGCCTTGCCACCGACATCTGCGTGCAGCTGACCGCGATGGACGGATTTTTGCGCGGCTTCGCGCTGCGTGTGCCAGCCGATTGCTGCGCGGCCGAGTCGACCGAGCACCACAAGCAGTCGCTGGCCTACATGGCGCGTATCCTCAAGTGCGACACCTCGCCCTCGGCCTTCTTCAAAGGCTGACCCGTTTCAACACCCGTTCCCAGGAGAAAAGCATGACCACCATCACCGGAAGCTGCCATTGCGGCAAAAACGCCTTTCGCATAGACGGCGACATGCCGGCCCAGCTCACGCGCTGCACCTGTTCTTTCTGCAGCAAGAGGGGTGCGCTGCTGGCTTACTACACACCTGAACAGTTTCACGTCACCACGCCTGCCGGCGCCGACGCCGTTTACCGTTGGCAGACCAAGTTGGTCGACCATCACTTCTGTCCCGAGTGCGGCATTTCCACCTATTCGGACAGCCCGGCCTTTGAGATGGACGGCAGCTGGGACGGCAGCACCCGCCGCATAGGCGTCAATGCGCGGCTGTTCGACGATTTCGATGCCGCCACGGCGCCTGTCGCCGTGATAGACGGCAAAAACCTCTGGTAGCTCATGCGTGCAATCTGGGAACAAATTTATCCGCAGATTTCGCAGATTGAAAACAGGAAGTTTTAATCGGAATCTCACTCCTCGTGACTTTGCATCTAAGAGTCTTCATCTGTGTAAATCTGCGTAATCTGCGGATATAAATTCCCGCAGCTCAGAAATGCGGCGGCAGCTCGTCACGCAGGCTGCGCGTGGTGGTGATGTCGCCGTCGCGCACGGGCGCGGCCTTGAGCTCGGTCACCTCGCGTAACAGGGCATCGATTTGCTGCTGCTGGCGCACGATGACTTTGTCCAGCTGCTCCAGCAGGTCTTCGGCAAAGCTCGCCTTGATTTCCAGTTCGGTCAGCCGCCGTTCGGTGGCGACGTCATGGCGTGGGGCTCGTGCGTCTTGTGGGTCTTTGGGTGTGTTCGGTTGTTCCATGCCTGTATTGGACATGAAGCCGGGCCGGTGCCTGCGGGGCAGGGCGGGCAGGGTGTAGTGGGCAGGATTGGGCATTTAGCCCCCTTGTGTTTACCCCGGGCCTTGTCTAAGCTGGCCCATCTTTGCGCAGAAGGGGGGACAACATGGACGAACAAGCCATTGCAAAACCCGAGGCCCCGCGGGGGTGGGGCCTGCAGGCGGAGCGCGACGCCATTGCCGCGCGCAGGGCCGTTGTCTATGCGGGCGAGCAGGCGCCCGAATACACCTGGGGGCTGGCCCTGTCGGGCGGCGGCATCCGCAGCGCAACTTTTTGCCTCGGCGTGCTGCAGGCGCTGGCGAAAGCCCCGTTCAAACTGCCTGGGGAAAACAGCCCTTTGCCCGGGAGCACGGACGCTTCAACGCCGTTAAATCCCTCAACGCCGCCAACGCCTTCAAAGACTCCCTGGCCCCTGCTGGCGCGCTTTGACCTTCTCTCCACCGTCAGCGGAGGCGGCTATACAGGCGGCTTTTTCTCAGCGCTGTTTAGAAGCCGGGATCCGTCGGAGCCGGTCTCGGACGCCGCTGCCGCCGCGGCGGCAAAAGAGGCCTACGCCGCGCTCGCGACCGATCCACCCGGCAGGCTCAGCAAGGTCAGGGACCCCTCCACCGCGGCGCCCGGCGACACGCACGACAGGCCTTTGCGCTGGCTGCGCGAAAACGGGCGCTACCTGGCGCCCAACAATGCGGGCGACCTGCTCTACGACGTCGCCATCGCCATCCGCAACCTGTGCGCCGTGCACTACGTGATCGGCGTCACCCTGCTGGCCTTGTTCCTGTTGATGTTTGCCCTGCGCTTTGCCGGCCTGCACATCCCCTGTGAGCCCTTGCAGCATGCGGCGGTGATGCTTGAGTCCCGAATGCAGCCGCAGCTTTCGCCCTGGCGCGGCGACATCTGGTACAGCCCGTGGTTCGGCATCCTGGGCTGCTGGCTCATCGCCGCGGTGGTGCCCTGCGGCGTCGCGTATTGGCTGGACAGGGACAGGACCCGCGCCCGGCCCAGGAAGCCGGCTGCATCTGCCGGTGAACCATCCCGCACAAAAACATGGGTGCGTTCCCTCCCTGTGCCGGCGGTTGCCGCAGCGATTTTGCTGGCCCTGGGCATTGCCGCCGCCTGCTTTCTGCGGCCCCAGGGAGCGGGGGAGGGCGCGGCCTGGATGGCATGGCTGCCGACCGCGCCTGGGCCCGTCATCGTCCTGGTGCTGATGGATGTCGCACTCTTTGTGGCGCTGCTGGTGTTTGCCGCCGCCAAATATTGCCCGCCTTACCGTTCGCCTTACCCCTACAGCCTGCCCATGGAGCCCCGGCTGTTCCGCAACCGCATCACGCGATGGCTGTCCAGGGTGTTGGCCGTCTCGCTGGCCATCGGCCTGCTGGCACTGGTGGAGACCGCCGGGCAGACGCTGTACCTCTGGCTGGTGATGAACCCGTCGGCGCCCGCCACCCTGTGCAGCGTGGCCGGCGCCGTTGCCGCCCTCGTCGCGGTGGTCCGCAAGTTCGCGCCCCTGCTGGCCCAGCCCGGCAAGGACGGCCGGCTCGGCAAGCTGCCGCTCAACGCCATCCTGGGTGCCGTGGGCCTGGCCCTGGTCCTGCTGCTGGCCGTGGCCTGGAGCTGCGCGGCCGCGGCCTTGCTGTTCGGCATGCAGGCGCCGGCGACCGGCGCCGGGCAGCTTCTGGTCGAGGCCATGTTTACCCAGGCCGGTTCGAGCCTTGGTTTTGCGGGGATGCAGCGATACGCCTATCCGGCGGTGCTGATGGCCTTCTGCCTGGCGGCCACGGTGGCGGCCGGTTATTTTCTGGGCTTTGTCAATCTGTCGAGCCTGCAGGTGATGTATGGCGCGCGCCTCACACGCGCTTACCTCGGCGCGTCGAACAAAAAGCGGTTTGACCCGGAAGCGCCCAGGATGGACGTGACCGAGGCCGACCCGAGCGACGACTTCTCGCGCGAGGACTACTACGGCCGCAAGCACCTCGGTCCGGGCCACCTCATCAACATCACCATCAACGCCACCACCGGCACAGGCGACCAGCTCACCCAGCGCGACAGGCAGGGCCTGCCGCTGGCCGTCACGCCCGCGGGAATCACCGTGGACGGCAAACCCTGGGACTGCACCTGCGGCAATTTCGCCGGCGCGCAGCCCCCGGCGAAGGCGCTCAGGTGGCTGCCTCCCGAGCTGTCCATCGGCCAGTGGATGGGTGTGTCCGGCGCGGCGTTCTCGACGGGGCTGGGCCGCGGTACCTCTCTGGGGCAGGCCATGCTGTTCACCGTCACCAACATACGCCTGGGCTGGTGGTGGAACTCGGGTAAAAAAGACGCCCGAAAACTGTCGCCCCTGTGGCGCAACCAGGCCTACCTGCAGCGCGAACTGCGCGCCCGCTTTCTGGGCACGGACGGCTCGCACTGGTACCTGAGCGACGGCGGGCATTTTGAAAACACCGCCGTGTTCGAGCTGCTGCGACGGCGCGCCGGTTTTATCGTCTGCTGCGATTGCGGCGCCGACCCGGGCTACGGCTTCGCCGACCTGTCCAACCTCATGCGCCTGGCGCGCATTGAGTTTCGCGCTGAATTCGAATGCGTCCCGCCCGCCGTGTTTCCTGGCTTCACCCCCGATGCGGCCAGGCTGGAACCCTACTTCGCGCTCGACGAAGCCGAACTCGGCCCGCCCGCCGGCCCACCGGGCAAACTCCCCATCGCCCCCGACGACAAGTGCGCCTTGCTGTACCGCGTGCGCTACGCGGGCGCGCCCGGCCAGGAAAGTTTTTTGCTGGTGCTCAAGCCCCGCCTTATCAAGAGCGCCCCACTGGACCTGTTCGGCTACCAGGTCAAAAACCCCTCGTTTCCCCAGCAGACCACCTTTGACCAGTTCTTTGACGAGGCCCAGTGGGAAAGCTACCGCAAGCTGGGCGCGCTGATCGGTTCCCGCATCTTCCAGTGAGGCCCGCGCGCGCAAGCCGGGGCGGGCCAAAAGGCCGGGGGCAATACCCGTTTTCCTCATCCGGAATACAGGAGCCGTCGCGCCGGCCCCAGGCCTTTCACCTCACAATCCGCCCACCATGACCCAACTTCAAAACTTCCCCTCCGACTTTCCCATCACCCAGAAATGGCCCGCCCAGCACCCCGAGCACATCCAGCTCTATTCGCTGCCCACGCCCAACGGCGTCAAGGTGTCCATCATGCTCGAGGAGACCGGCCTGGCCTATGAGCCGCACCTCGTCAGCTTCGAGACCAACGACCAGATGTCGCCGGCCTTTCTCTCGCTCAACCCCAACAACAAAATCCCCGCCATCATCGACCCCCAGGGCCCCGGCGGCCAGCCGCTGCCCTTGTTCGAGTCCGGCGCCATCCTGCTCTACCTCGCCGAAAAAACCGGCCGGTTCATCCCCCAGGACGCGGCAGGCCGCTACGAAACCATCCAGTGGCTGATGTTCCAGATGGGCGGCATAGGCCCCATGTTCGGCCAGCTCGGCTTCTTCCACAAATTCGCCGGCAAGGAATATGAAGACAAGCGTCCTCGCGACCGCTATGTTGCCGAGTCCAAGCGCTTGTTAGGCGTGCTCGAGAAGCGGCTTGAGGGGCGGGCCTGGATCATGGGCGATGAATACACCATCGCGGATATTGCGACCTTCCCGTGGGTCCGGAATCTGGTGGGATTTTATGAAGCCGGTGAGCTGGTGGAGTTCTCCGGCTTTCCTAACGTCAAGCGGGTGCTGGAGGCTTTTGTGGCGCGGCCTGCGGTGGTGAAGGGGTTGGCTATTCCCAAGCGGGGGTAAGCGCCTGGGTAAGCCGGTTTTGCCCGGCGGGCGCCTCCCCTTTCTCTCTTTCTCTGCTTTCTCTTCCACTGCTTTCTCGGCATAGGGCGGCTGGCCGGGGGTTGCCCGGCGGCAACTTACTTTTCTTTTGCTTCGCCAAAAGAAAAGTAAGCAAAAGAAAAGGCGACCCTGGTGTCTGCGTCCCCTTCGCTTCGCTACGGGGCAGCCTGTGGTGCTCGGTCCAGACGGGGTCAAAAACAACTCGCTTCGCTCAGACAAAAAACAACTCGCTTCGCTCAGACA